>JAQSXD010000155.1 GCA_029266295.1 Bacillota bacterium
TTGACGGGCCTTTTGCCTGAAGACGTACTTTGGAGAAAGAAGAGCCCTTATCCAAAGACACACAATCCATCTTATCTGGAAGCAATTAAAAAAATGACGCTTTCCATCATTCGAGATCCCCATTCTCCTATTCATCCCTTTATTGACAGGCAAGCGGTTCGTGAGATGATCCTCACAATTGATAAAAATTCCAATATCCCATGGTTTGGGCAGCTGATGAATGCTCCTCAGCTGCTGGCGTATCTGATCCAGATTGATTATTGGATGAGGGAGTATAACGTTACGGTTCTTTAGAATCAAGTATTATTATATTATTAAACTTCTAGCCGTTATGGAGCATTGTACAGTCTCCTAAGCGGCTTTTTTCTTTCTCGTGTAATTTTGTATCAAGAAAAGGATTGTAATGGGAAAATCAGGAACATATTGATTTGCTCAGGGAAGAAAACATGATATAATAACGCTAATAAAGCAGTTTTCTGCTGCAGAATCTGGCATGGCATCTCGCTTGAGCAGGTTCTATCTATTCTGAGAAAGAATTATGAAGGTAGTTTCTTTGATACATGAGGTGATTTGTATTGTTTCGTAAGAAAATACTCCTGATAGACGACAGTGATTTTTTCGCCCGCCTGGTCAGAAATATTTTGGAAGAAGCCGGATATAACGTGCTTCATGCAAATAGGGGAGACTTGGGTCTCAAGATGGTAAGAGAAGAGAAACCAGATCTGGTGCTTCTCGATGTTGTGATGCCCGACATGGACGGATTTCAAGTATGCAGTATATTAAGAGATTCGGAAAGCAATAACCTGATGCCCATCATCATGCTGACTTCACAGGATAATCAGGAGGACAAGCTCATCGGGCTTGAGCTCGGTGCAGATGATTATATCACAAAGCCCTTTAATAATCGGGAACTGCTCAGCAGAGTAAGAAATACCTTGCGAAGAATTGACCGAAACCGAGGAGCAAATCCGCTGACAGGGTTGCCCGGAAACCTTGAGATTCAAGCGGAAATCAACTCAAGAATTGAGAAGCAGCAAAGCTTTAATGTAATCCATGTGGATCTGGACAATTTCAAGGCATATAATGATGCCTACGGCTTTGCAAAAGGTGACATTGCCATAAAGCTTACCGCAGACATCCTAAAAGATGAAATTCGCGATTGTGGAAATCCCGATGACTTCATCGGACATATCGGCGGTGATGATTTCGTTTTTATTACGAGACCAAATACTTCAGAGTTAATCTGCCAGGGAGTGATTAAACAGTTTGACTGGCGTATCAGAGATCTCTACAGTGTGCATGATTTGCAAGCAGGATTTATCAGTACGAGTAACCGCTTGGGGACAACCATTCAATACCCAATCATGACGATTTCACTTGCAATCGTAACAAATGACAATTGCACGTTCCAGGATTACCTGGAGATGGGAGAGGTGGCGGCTGCTTTAAAAAAGAAAGCGAAAGCGATGGCCGGCAGCAACTTTGTTAAGGATGCAGAGTAAGGACATTTTTCATCAAGGGGAGCATAGAATATATGGATTAGAATCTTATTGATGAGGTGTCATATGGATAGATTGGATCCTGACAAGCTCTCTGTGGAGTTTCGCCCAGGCGTAACACCGGAGGCGCCTATGATCGGCAGAAAATATACCCTGACGCATTCGGATGAAACCGGTGAGTTATACTTAACCATTGGGCTGGATTATGCTGTTGATCAGATTAACTGGATGAGGGATGAGGTGTTGGCTGAATGGGTGCTCCATGAAGAAACACCCTTTTTACAAGCTTATGTCAATGTAGACGGTTCCAACGGATCCTTTGTATCGGAAATCCGTGACAAGATATTTCGGCGCGAACTGCCGCTGGCTCTGGAAGCGATTCGATATGGGGATCGTTATTTTTTTGAAGCGCATCCTCAGTTGGATCAGGCCCCTATTTGGATATACTTTGGTTCGCAAGACCCGAATTACAACAGTTTTGAAAACTGGGGGACGCCTGCGGATTATGCGTGATGGCAAGAGAAGAACCTATTGGGCAAATTGCAGTTTTGGACCAGTATAAAAACCCCGCGATCTGACTACGGTGTCAAATCACGGGGTTTTATTTTATATAAGTTTCGTTTCCTAGAACTTAATCCTGTAGATCATCGCCGCGGCTTCTGCCCTGGAGATGCTGCTCTTCGGGCTGATTTGATTATTGCTTCCGGTGATGACACCTGACTTAACCAGTGTAGCAATGGCTTCCTTCGCATAATCAGAGATCTTGCCGTTGTCCGTGAAGGTTGAAAGGGAATTGACATCACCCTGAACGTATCCCATACCGCTGACGCTCATTGCCCTGAGGGCCAGTACCATGGCATCCTCACGGGTAATCTGGGCATTCACTCCGAAGACATTATTGGATCCTTTTGCAATTCCCAGCGCCTTAGCGGAAGCGATGGCGTCATAGTAGGTGCTACCGGTCGGAACATCGGAAAAGCTGCCGGCAGAGGTATTGTTGGGAAGGTTCAATGCTTTGTATAGATAAAGCAGATAATCTCCTCTTGTAATGTTAACTCCTGGATTGTAGGCAGTTGTTCCACCGGAGCCGCTTCCTGTGAGTACGCCTGTGGAGTACAGCGTATCTACGTATAATACTGCCCAGGAATAGCCTCCGTTTACATCACTGAAGTAAAGAGAGGAAGTGTTTGCAGCCTTGTAGGTGAGCTTGATCTTACCGGAAAAAGCGTCTCCGTCTGTATCGTAGCCCGTATATTGCAGCGTAATCATTCCTGCCGTTCCTTCATTGGGCACGAAGGTAACGTTTCTGATATAAGGTTTTTCATCGTAGTAATATTTTGTCGAGGTAGAAACCTTTGTGCTGGAACTTCCGCCGGTGGTATAACCGTAATATAAAATGCCGTTTGAAGTTGAGGGCAAGGTGAATTTTACATAGTCTATATCATTGTCTGTCAACGCGTCGCAGACATCGTTGAAATCATCATCGTCGAAGTTGATGTTTGTACCCACGTTTGCAGAGTATGTAATATCCTTGGCAGATTTAAGATTGCTGCTGCTGCCGCCTCCAACGGTAATAATTACTGAGCCTTTGATTGTATCTCCCTCAACGTCTTTTCCTTCAAACTTAATGGTAACTTCTCCTGAGTAATCGTCGTCTGCCAGAAATGTTAGGTCATCGATGGACGGAGTACTGTCGTAATAGTATTTTTCATCGTCATCAATTTCTGTTTCATTTTTTGTGTCGTATTTATAGTACAAAGTTCCTTTTGATGAAGATGGAAGGGATGTAAAGATAACATAGTCCAGATCCTCATCATTCTCATCCTGACAGTAATCGTTGAAGTCCTCTTCGCCAAAATCAACGTCTTCACCTGAATCAACATCGTACTCCAGATCGCCGGAAGATTCGTCCTCGTCAACGGTAATCTTTACCTTGCCAGTAAAAGAATTTCCATCAACGTCGTAACCGGTGTAACTGATAGTTACCGTTCCGGAGTAGCTGTTTTTCGGGACAAAAGAAATGTCTGACAAATCCCAATCATTTCTGCCTGGATCGTAGTAGCATTCATCCGATTTGGAAACTTCCTCTTCGTCAGAACCGTCATAGTCGTAATAAAGTTTGCCTTTTGAAGTGGATGGCAGGGTGAATTCCACATAATCAAGCTCCTCATCCATCAAATCGTCGCAGACATTGTTAAAGTCTTTTCCCTTGAATGTGACCGCTTCATCTGCATCCGTTTCGTAAGATATAGTATCCGCCTCGTCTGCCGCATATACCGATACCGGTATAAACAGAACTGTTACCATTACTGCCATAAAAACAGCTGCAAATCTTTGCAGTTTTTTGTTCATTGGTTTACCCCCTATGTATTATCTTTCAATCCTACCCAATTTAATATTAGGTAAATACCGCTGGTACCTTGTCTGTTAGAACGCTAAGGATTGCGTTTGATTCGTTGATCATGTCGCAGAACCAAATTGCTGGCGATTAAGGTACTATTACTATAATAATAGCCTTTGCAGCTGAAAACAATATGTTTTTTACAAAGTAGCATTAAAGTTGCTGTTGACATTTAAAATTATACTCGTATAATAGTTATGGTGATATAATCATTATGGTTCAATAAAGACGTAAACAATCGTTATCATAAATCAAAGGAGAGCGCAAATGCAGAAAACAAAGAAAATCGCCATTGTTGTCATTGCAGGAATGATCCTGTGCGGAGTGGTGGCAGGTGGATATTTTATCTATGAGTCAATGTACTATTTCAAGACGAACAATGCCTCCGTATCGGCAAGAACTGTAAATGTTATGCCTCTGGTTTCCGGCACTGTAGCGAGCTGGAACGTTGAGGAAGGGCAGGATGTGAAAGAGGGGCAAGTTTTGGGAAAACAGGATTTATCCTCGTTAATCAGCAGCAGTAAGGTTGATCAGAATGCACTGGAAAATTCCGCTGATTCGCTGCTGTCCAAAGCGGAGATCAAAGCCCCCATCGACGGAAGAATTGTCCAGTCCAACGTAATCAAGGGTTCCACCGCAGCAGCCGGATCGACCGTCGCAGTGATGGCAGATACTTCAAATCTGTTTATAAAAGCAAACATAGAGGAAACGGATATCTTCAAAGTAAAAACAGGACAGAGGGTAACCATTAAAATTGACGCATATCCGGGCAAGAAATTCAGCGGCTATGTCGAGTCCATCGGAGCAGCTACCCAGACTGCATTCTCCCAGACTGCATCCCTGAATACCAGCGGAACTTACAGCAAGGTGGTTCAGCTGATTCCGGTGCGGATCAGTTTAATTAACGACGAAGAACTTCCCTTGATTCTCGGGATGAATGCCACCGTTAAAATCAGCATTAAGTAGGGCCGTTTCGGCGAAGGAGTGAGACATACAATGATGAATTATGCTAATACGATCAAGAAAACCGCTGCCCTGCTTGCAGTGTTTCTGCTTTTGCTTCTGCCGGGGTGCGGCAGCAATGACAGCCTGATCAAGGTGAAAGCAGTGGAGGTAAAGACTGGTACGATCGAAGGGGTTTTCATGGTAACCGGCGCGCTGGTACCGGCTCAGACCGCTGATATTTCTGCGACCATGACAGGAAAGGTTGCGGAAGTGAATGTGGAAGAGGGAGCCTCTGTCAGCGAAGGGCAGATTCTTGCAAAGCTGGATGATTCTCAGCTGTCAGCCCAGCTCAGCCAGGCAGAAGCTACCTTAAGCGGGTCAAAACAGAGTCTGGAACAAGCGAAGATCAATCGGAACAACGCAAAAGCCACTTTGGATCGGACCAAAGCCCTTTATGCAGAAGGTGCTGTGTCCAAGGTACAGCTTGATACTGACCAGAAGGCCTATGATTTGGCAAAGAGCCAGTATGAAGCCAGCGAAGTGTCGGGAACAGGTGCGGCGAAAGCCTCTGTTGACTCCGTCAGCGTGCAGCTGGGAAACACAGTGATTAAAAGTCCCATTTCCGGGATTGTGGTCAATAAAAATATTAGCATAGGGGAAACGGCTGCGGCGGGAAGCACCCTGATCACCGTTGCGGACATGAGCGTGCTGAAACTGAAGGGAACGGTTTCACAGGAGGCGCTGCCATATATCAAAAAGAACGATAAGGTGGAATTGACCGTCGATATCTATCCGGATCAAATCTTTCAGGGAACCGTATCACAGATCGGTGCTATGTCGGTAAGCGCAGGAACGTATTTCCCCATTGAAATCAGCATGGAGAATACGCAGCAGCTTCCTTCCGGAGTTTCCGCTCATGCGGATCTGAAAGCGGAAAGCAGCAACCGGATCCTTGTTCCGGTCAAGTCAGTGGTAACCAACAACGGAGAGAGTTATCTGTTCGTTTTGGAAGACGGCGTGGCGAAAAAGACCAGCGTTGTAACTGGGCTGAAAAATGATGAAGAAATAGAGATTGTGAAGGGACTCAAAGGAGGAGAGCAGGTTGCTGGAGATAATGCCAATCATCTCCTTGATGGGATGTCCGTAGAGATTATGAAAGATTAGAAATTATGCTGAAAATACTAACAAACCTAAAACCCTTCTCATGGACGGTGGTTGCCATCCTGATCTTTACGTTCGGTCAGGCGATGGCGGAGCTGGCGCTTCCGACGTTGATGTCAGATGTGGTTAATAACGGAATGATGCAGGGGGATACGGGATATATTCTGACCTATGGGGGGTATATGCTGCTTCTGGCACTGGTCAGCTCTGCCTGTTCCGTCATCGGAGCTTTTTTCTCAGCCAGAGTTGCTCTGGGTGTGGGAAGAAACCTAAGGAACCTGGTGTTTACAAGGATTGAGAACTATTCCCTCCATGAATTTGATAAACTTGGTACCTCATCACTGATTACGAGAACCACCAACGATATCGTACAGGTGCAGACGGTGCTTGTGATGATGCTGCGCTTTATGATTTACGCGCCCATCATGTGCATCGGCGGAATCACTATGGCGGTATCCAGGGATAAAGGACTAACGCTGATTTTGCTTGTGGCCATACCGGTGATGATGGGAATCATTGGCGGGCTTGCATCAAAGGTGATGCCGGCTTTTAAAGTCATGCAGAAAAAATTGGATCGGCTGAATATGGTTCTTCGCGAAAATCTTACGGGAATCCGTGTCATCCGTGCCTTTAATAAATTGGATCACGAGAAAAAACGCTTCGAACAGGCCAATGGTGACCTCACGGACACGGCCATTAAAGTCAACCAGACCATGGCTGCAATGCAGCCGGTTATGATTCTGATCATGAACTTGACTTCCATTGGAATTACATGGTTTGGCGGCGTTAGAATCGCACAGAACAACATGCAGATCGGTGATATGATGGCATTTATTCAATATGCAATGCAGATCATGTTTTCCTTTATTATGGTTGCTGTCATGTTTGTTATGGTTCCCAGAGCTCAGGCGTCTGCGGAAAGAATCAATGAGGTTCTTGAAATGGTGCCTGAAATCAATGATCCTGCAGAAGCAAAGCAGTTAACAGGCGGGAGAGGACATATCGCATTTGAACATGTTACCTTCCGGTATCCGGGAGCGGAGCAGCCGGCTCTTGAAAACATCAGCTTTGAAACGGGTCCTGGGGAGATCACGGCAATCATCGGAGGAACAGGTTCGGGGAAATCAACGCTGATCAACCTGATTCCACGGTTCTATGATGCGGAGAATGGAACGATTCTGATCAACGGTGTTCCGGTGACGGAGCTCACGCAGGCTGAACTGCGCAGCAAAATTGGATTTGTGCCGCAGTCTGCAGTCCTGTTTTCGGGAAGCATTTCGGAGAATATCCGGTATGGGAAAACCGATGCCACACAGGAGGAAGTACTGCACGCTGCAAAAACCGCTCAGGCTGCCGAATTTGTAAAAGACATGCCTGCAGGATATGAAACTCCTGTTGCGCAGGGAGGGACCAATCTCTCGGGAGGCCAGAAGCAGAGATTGTCCATTGCAAGAGCCCTTGTAAGAAAGCCTGAGATCTATATCTTTGATGACAGTTTTTCTGCTTTGGACTTTAAAACCGATGCCTTGCTCAGAGCCGCACTGAAGAAAGAAACAAAAGAGTCTGCAGTAATTATCGTAGCGCAGCGGGTGAGCACCGTAATGGATGCAGATCGAATCTTGGTTCTGGATGAAGGGGAACTGGTAGGAGTAGGTTCCCATCGGGAACTGATGAAAAGCTGTAAGGTTTACCGCGAAATTGTGGCTTCTCAGCTTTCTGAAAAGGAGATGAGCAGCTATGAGTAACGATACTATGCAAGGCGGAATGGGTCAGGGGCAGAAGGAAGGAACGCAAAGACCTGCTGGCGGTGGTCCTGTGGGAGGACCCATGGGGGGACGTGGAGGCGGACCCGGAGGAGCACTTGGAAGGCCCGTTGAAAAAGCAAAAGATTTTAAAGGTTCACTGAAGAGGCTTTCTTTCTATTTGGCTCCACAGAAAATGCGATTTTTCATCGTTGGAATCCTGGCCGTCGTCAGTACAGTGTTTTCTATCTTTGGTCCGAAGGTTTTAGGGAAGGCAACCACTAAGATCGCAGACGGTGTCATAGCAAAGTATGTATACCTTGCAAAGATTCAGGCTGCCATCAACCAGAACGCTCCCGCATCAGTCGTAGATCATCTGAGACAAGAGCCTATTTTACTCTTTGACTTCGGATACATCGGGAAAATTATCATCTTAATGATCGTTCTATATTTCATCAGTTTCTTATGCAGTTATGCCATGTCTTATGTGATGGCAGGGGTCTCACAACGAACGGTTTAAGGAAAAGCTGGACCGCCTTCCGCTGAAGTACTTTGACGGAAGAACTCACGGGGAAATCCTCAGCAGGGTCACAAATGATATGGACACCATCGCCACAACACTGCAGCAGAGTCTGACCCAGCTGATTACGTCAGTGGTTACTGTCATTGGGATTCTGCTGATGATGCTGTCCATCAGTCCGGTTATGACGTTGATCGCCCTTGTCACACTGCCTGCCTGTGGCGCGATGACGGTGATGATCGCAAAAAAGTCCCAGACGTACTTCTCCAAACAGCAAAAATCTCTGGGGGAATTGAACGGACATGTGGAAGAGATGCTGACAGGGCATAAAATCGTTAAAGCATTCGGTCATGAAAAGGAATCAGTGGAAACCTTCCGCAAAGTCAATGATGAGCTTTATCGGGCTGGCTGGAAGGCACAGTTTATGTCAGGAATTATCATGCCTGCACTGAACTTTATCAATAATTTGGGATATGTATTTGTCTGTATCATCGGTGGCCTTCTGGTTGCAAAGAAAGCCATTGATATCGGAGATATTCAGGCGTTTATTCAATATATGAGGCAGTTTACCCAGCCCATCGTTCAGACAGCGAATATTGCCAATGTCCTTCAAAGTACTGTGGCAAGTGCTGAGCGTGTTTTTGAAGTCCTTGATGAAGAGGAACAGATTCCTGATGCAGATGACGCTGTTATCTTTGATAAGGATCATGTGAAAGGTGAGGTTCGGTTTGAGAAGGTCAGCTTCCGATATAAGGAAGAAGTTCCGCTGATCGAAGATTTGAACATTCACGTCAAACCGGGACAGATGGTTGCTATCGTCGGGCCTACAGGTGCCGGAAAAACAACGCTGATCAATCTGCTGCTGCGCTTTTATGAACTGAACAAAGGTAGGATCACAGTTGATGGTGCGGATATTACAAAAATGACCAGGGGCGATCTGAGAGGGCTGTTTGGTATGGTATTGCAGGACACTTGGTTATACAAAGGTACCATACTGGAAAATATCGGTTACAGTTTAGAAAATCCCGAGAAGGAGAAAATCATAGAAGCAGCAAAAGCTGCCCATGCAGATCATTTTGTTCGCTCATTGCCCTTGGGATATGATACAATATTGAATGAAGAGGCTTCCAACATTTCGCAGGGTCAAAAGCAGCTGCTGACCATCGCCAGAGCAATCCTGGCTGATCCGCCGATTTTGATTCTGGATGAGGCAACCTCAAGCGTTGATACCCGTACCGAAGCTTTGATTCAGAAAGCCATGTCAACCCTGATGATGGGGCGCACCAGCTTTGTAATCGCTCATCGTCTTTCTACGATTAAAAATGCCGACATGATCCTTGTCATGAAAAACGGCAGTGTAATAGAGCAGGGTACTCATGATGAATTGATCAGCAGGAAGGGATTCTATGAGGAACTGTACAACAGCCAGTTCACAAATCCCAATGTTCAGGAGGAAGAAGCATGACGAAGGAATTAGTAAACGCGGTAGGAGAATCGTTAATTCGATTACGGTTTCTGGTGGGCAGACAATTTATTAAACCCATCAAAGAACTGGAGCGGGACAGAAGTGAACTTTCACCTGGGCATATCCACCTGATGCGGTGGATGTATTCCAAAGGAAATGTACCTGTTTCCATGACGGATCTGGCTGCAGCAGCATGTATCTCCAAGCCGAACCTGACCACAATGGTGGACCGGCTCAACGGAGACGGTCTGGTGGAGCGTTCTGCCGATCAAAATGACAGACGGATCGTCAATGTGGCCCTAACGGAGGAGGGTGTTGCATTTCTTCATCGGCATAAGGCTGAAGTGATGGAGTTTGTTGAGAAAAGACTGTCTCTCCTTGAGGATGATGAATTAATAAAGTTAAAAGAAGCTCTGGATGATATCATGGATGTAGTGACCATCATGGGGGAGAGACAGAGACAAGAGAAATAATGACCTGAGGACCTTCGATACGCCTTAAGGCCGCCAGCAGGAAATCCAATCTTCCATAATGGTAAGAGGTACTTTTCCGTTCATTGCGTGTATTAAACGCCGTTCCACTTCGTACCAGTTGACCAGATCCCACCAGGAGTCGATGAATTTTTCCCGCAGGTTTTGATAGTCCAGATAGTATGCGTGTTCCCACACATCGCAGACCAGAATGGGGATTCCACTCCACTGTGTTAGATCCTGATGTTTGCTGGCCTGAAGGATTTCAAGTCTATTCCAGGTAGGCTGCCAGGTTAATACACCCCAGCCAGAACCTTCAACTTTCAATGATGCATTTTTCAGCTGCTCTTTGAATGATTCAAAATTGCCGAAATAGCAGTTGATCTGGTGCATTGTATGAGGGCACGGGTCTCCTCCCTTTCCCAGAGGAGCCATGATCGTCCAGTAAATGCTGTGGAAGATATGGCCTGAACCCTGAAAAGCAAGTTCATTTTCCCAGTACTTTATGTACTGATAGTCATTGTTATTTCGTGCTTCTGCCAAGTTGATTTCGGCTTCATTGAGACCATCAACGTAGGCTTTGTGTAATCTGTTATGATGAATCCGAAGGGATTCTCTTCCAATCACCGGCTCCAGTGCGTCATAGCCGTAAGGAAGCGGCGGAAGCTGATGCTGCCCGATGGGCGTCATAATACAGTCCATTCAATAACCTCCAAGTTATGGTCGCATCGCCTGACGAAAATTCTTGTTGTCCGGGACGGACGACCGCCTGCCCCAAACGCGCGCCTTATGCTGCCAATCGATGCTATGTTTGTATAGTATTCAGAGATCATGAACCTTGTGTTACAAAGCGAACGCTATATCAATATTTTGAAAACAAAGAGGAATTGTATTTTGCAGTGGTGCTGAGGGGGTATCAATTTCTCGATTCTATACAGACAGCGGCCGGAAAAAAAGAGAAAAATGGATATGATAAACTGGAGAGCATGTATAACAGCTATTATAAATTCTATCGGGAAAATCCTGAACGCTTTCGGTTGATGAACGGTTGGAGTCATATTAAAAATAAATCAGAGGGTGAGGGGCCATGGAAAACTGCCTTGATTCTCTATCGTAACAACATGTTCCAAAAGATTACAGATGTGATTGAAGAAGGGAAAGAAGACGGGAGTATACAACCGGAGACGGATGCACAAACGACCTCTTCCAGTATCGTCTTTCTGATGAACGGTTTTTTTGACCAGCTTTCTGCAGCGGGTGACACTCTGCCGGTTGATTATGTTCATGATCAGGAGGCATTTAGCCGTTTTAGCATAGACCTGGTTATTAAACCATTAAAAAAGAGCAGATCGATACTGGCCACCAGAAAAGGAACGGTCTAATA
>JAQSXD010000156.1 GCA_029266295.1 Bacillota bacterium
GGCGGAACTGCTGCAGTCTCTGCCACGGTCGGAGCGATGGTCGCAGCCCGATATGGCTTCGCTTTCATGTTCCCCGTCGCTGTTGTCATCGGGATTCTGATCGGTGTGATCAATGGGATGATTATTACCAGATTCAAGGTGTCCTCATTTATGACAACCCTGGCAATGCTCATTTCCCTCAGAGGCTTTCTCAATTATTTGCTCTCGAAGGATGTGGTTTTTGCTCCCAATGAATCTGCATTTCTGAATCAATTCTATGTTCAGCTTGCAGCACTGATCGTTGCAATACTCATTGTGGGGTACCTGTTTGAGTTTACAAAGACAGGACACTGCTGCAAGGCCATCGGTGAGAATGAAACCACCAGCAGATATATCGGTATCAATGTCAATAAAACCAGAGTAATCTCTTTTATCTTCTCTGGCGTTATGGCATCCCTCGTGGGTGTCTTTCAGCTGTGCAAGCTGGGGGGATCAAGTTCTACTCTGGGGCAGTTCTTTGAAATGAGAGTTATGATGGCAATCTTTCTTGGGGGCGTTTTGGTTACCGGTGGAATGTCATCGAAGATCTATAAGCTGATTGTCGGGGCTTTCACCATCGTCGTGATTGAAAACGGACTCTTGATCAGCAATGTGGATGGATCCATTTCTGAAGCTGTTCAGGGCATCCTGCTAATGCTGGTCCTGTTTGTAACCCTTCGTTTCAGCGGGGGAACTGCAAAAGTTTCAAAGAAGGCTGCAACTGCTGTACAGAAATGATTTTTCGGTAAACTGTAACAATATTATAGTAAATAGGAACAATTCCTAATAACGTATCGCTTCCTCTCAAATTAATCATACATACGAAAAAGGCTGCCGCTTGGCAGCCCTTTTCGTTTGGAATTAATAACTACTTCCTCACAGCAGCTTTGAATTGCTCCCACAGAGGCTCCGTTGCGGTCAATCTGTAAAGATCTTTTTCAGCTGGATCAAGTCTCCGTCAAGATGGCGGTACATCTCCAGATAGAGAGGATACATGCTGTCATAAATACGGCTCCATTCATCAACTGGTTCAATGATCTCCTTGATCTGTACCAGCTTATGAATGCTCGCTGTAAGGTCAGGAAATACGCCTGTCGCATGGCCTGCAATAATGGCATCGCCAAAGGGAACGTCCCCGGACTTTTCATCCATAAGGTAGACGGGCATATTCAGCATAGAAGCTTTGATCTGAGACCAGACACGGCTTTTAGCCCCGCCGCCGGTAATCCGCAGGCAATGCGCTTCTGCACCTGCGTCTTTAATGGTATTCATAACATGGCGTAATGCAAAGGCGGTTCCTTCCATGATCGAGCGGATCATCGCGCTGCGCTGCGTATCCAGAGACAAGCCGATAAACATCCCTCGTGCGTGCGAGTTCCACAGAGGGGCCCGCTCTCCCATCATATAGGGGAAGAACATAAGACTGTTGCTTCCAGCAGGGATTTCTGCTGCCAGCTCATTGATATATTCAAAGACATTCTTCCCTTGCATTGCCGCAGCTTCCTTTTCCTCTTTGCCCAACGTATTCAGATACCAATTGAGGGATGCCCCGGTGGCATTGATGGGTGCGTCAAATAAGTAAGGCATCCCAGCGATAGCACATGGCTTCGTTACAACCGGTATATCCGTTGCGCTTTGGCGGGTATGACCTACAAAGACCAAAGAGGTCGTGCCGGATGACTCTCCCGCTTCACCGATTCTGCAAAGCCCAGTGGCATACATGGAAGCCATAGCGTCGCTTGCACCGGCTACCACCGGAATCCCGCTGATCAGCCCTGTTTCTGCCGCAGCCTCATTTGTAACATGTCCTATGATTTCATCCGTTGCCGCTACCTGCGGCAGCAGAAGATTCAGATCAGCACCGATTGCCTCGGATATCTCGCTGGACCATTTCAGCGTATTGATATTAAGACACTGACATCTGGAGGCCTGATCGATATCCATGGCCATCTGTCCTGTCAGCTTGTAATTAATATAAGAGCTTGCCTGAAGGACGCAGGCTGTCTTTGCAAAGAGCTCAGGTTCATTCCGTTTCAACCAGAGTATTTTGTTGGGCAGGAAAGCCACATCAGGCTGAGCGCCTACGATGGATACAAATTTGGAACATCCGATTTCATCCAGAATGTACTGTAATTCTCTGTCAGAACGATTATCCATCCAGATCATCGCATTGCGGAGCGGATTGCCGTCTTTGTCAACGGGCAGCATGGAAACAATGTGTGAGCTGACACAAATACCGCGGACCTTCTTCACAATATCCGGCCCAACTTGCATGGTAATTGTTCTGATGATTTCAGCTGTATTCTCCCACCAGTGCACCGGATTCTGTTCGGCCATACCCGGTCCTGGAAAAATCAATTCATTTCCTTTTGAAGAGGAGGCGACGACGGTACCGTTCTCATCCATAATGATTGCTTTCACATTTGTCGTACCCAGATCGATCCCAAGTAAATAATTCTCAGCGGTTTTCATATGTTATTGTCCTCCGTACGATTTTTACCGATCTGCTTTCGTTTGAGACCGGGGGCAGTAATATCCAATCAAATCATATCAAAAGACAAAACATTGAACAACTCCAAGGATTTCCGTTACAAGGCGGAAATCAGGGGAAGGTGCAGGCGGATTTCCTTTATGTAGTGGAAATTACAAGTTTGATGCGGTACGGCAGGGTGGTTTATACTGAATTGGTAATAAAAAAAGTTTTAAAGGAGATACAGGAGTATGAAAATGAAAGCAGCCATGATGTATGGCCCAAATGATATACGGGTGGAGTTGGTGGAGAGACCCAGCTGCCCAAAAGATGGTCTGGTTTTAAGAATTATGGCTGTCGGACTTTGCGGATCGGATATCAGAAATCTGACCAGCGACTCCAGAAAGGGTAACTACCCATTTATATATGGTCATGAAATCGTCGGAATTGTAGACGAGGTTGGAGAAGCGCAGAGCAAATATCAGATCGGAGACCGAATCTTCCTGTTCCCCGGAACCTACTGCATGGAATGCGACGACTGTATCAGCGGGCACAGTGAAAATTGCACAAATGTTGAGAAGGATCTGGCAGGAACTGGCGGATTTGCTCAGTATGTGGCCGTGTCCGGCCGCAAAATTCAGCTGGGTGGTATCTATCTCATCCCGGAAGATGTTAGCTTTGAGGCAGCAAGCCTGGGAGAACCCCTGACTTCGGTGTATGCCTGCTTAGAAAACATCCGTGTAGGCTATGGGGATACCCTTGTAATTATCGGCGCCGGTCCCATCGGCTGCTTCATGGCACAGCTGGCCAAACTCAGGGGAGTCCAAACCGTGATTATGGTCGATATCAATGAGAAACGTCTTGAGATGTCACAGAAATTTGGTGTAGACTATCTGGTAAACAGTGCAGAGAAAGACCCCATTGAAGCGGTTAATCAGCTAACCGGCGGGTTGGGAGCGGACAAAGTGATTTCAGCAAATCCATCCAATGCGGCTCAGGCCCAAAGCATTTTCATGGTGAAGAAGGGCGGGATTGTTGTTTTCTTTGGAGGCGTTCCCAAAGGTTCGTTGACTGAAATTGACACCAACTATATCCACTATAGTAATATTTGGATCAAGGGACATTTCGGAGCATCCTATATCCAGTCAAAAAGAGCATACGAATTAGCAATCGATAAAAACTTCCCCAGCCATAAGTTTATCACCCATAAGCTTCCACTTGATAAAATCAATGATGGTATTGATCTTACGAAGAGCGGCGAGGCCATCAAGGTGGTCCTGCTTCCGCAAGAATAAGAATTTCTTAAGGGTTCATTAAGCTAAAAATTCAATATTGCCTGCCCGATTTCGGTAATATAAGAATACCGAGGCGGGCAATTTTTTTTTAAGAGGGTGATATGAAATGGAGACAAATCAATTAAGTTTGAATTTTGACAAACGAAGTCTATCTGGAAACACAATAAAGCTGCTCGCAATGACAGCAATGCTTCTTGAACATACATCGGTGTTTTTGCCGTCTGATACAGTTCTATTCTGGTGTATGCGATTTTTCGGAAAGGCGGCTGCACCTGTATTTTTCTATTTTGTTGTGGAAGGCTATCACTATACGCGCAACAAAAATAGGTATACGCTCAATCTGGCAATGTTCACAGTAGTAAGTTATGTGCCATTTATCCTTTGTTTCGACGGCGCATTAAATGTGAATACCTTCCTCAATTTCAGCGTTATATATAATTTGCTGATCGGTTTATTGGTAATAAGGACAAGACATGAAGTGGAGAATTTTGCTCTGCGTTGGTTTTTCATTTGTATCTTATTCCTTCTGTCTTGTTTTGGGGATTGGACGTGGATTGCGCCTTTAACAATATTGATCTTCGATTTATTTTATGGAAACCGAAAAAACCAGTTATATGCATACGCTTTGCTTACTGTTTTGAGAACGGATTTGATTGTGAAAGTACTAAGCCCAGTCCTCTTTTTCTCTCGCTTCAAGACGTTTGATTTTTCTGAATGGCATACCATTGGCTATGATTTGGGTGCACTTATCCCAATTCTCTTTTTTCTGTTATATCGTGGAAAAAAAGGCGGCGGAGGGAACATTGCGAAGTGGGGATTTTATATGTTCTATCCCGCACATCTGATGGTGATTGCGGTTATAAAAATGTACGTTTAATCAAACCGCCTTATCTTGCTTCTGTCAGACAAAGCCCGTTCGGGTATACCCATAAAATATCCTTCTGATGATTGGCCTATGATTGTGCTATAATAAATGCAAACTTGGTTTTAATTTTTTAAGTTGGAGTATCATTATGGAAACATTGACGTTGCATGCAAGACAGCGGAAGCTGCTTTATATACTGAATTACAAGCACGGCATTATAACCGGCAAGGAACTCTCAACTCAGCTCGGGGTTTCAGAGAGAACAATCCGCAGTGACATCGCTGAAATAAACCGGCTGATGAAGGATGATGGGATTCAGATTAACTCCCTTCATGGCAAGGGCTACTGTCTCGAGGTAGCAGACCGCTTGGCATTTCATCATCTGTTTTTGGAAAAGGAAAATCTGCAAACGAAGGAAGACCGAATCAGATATTTGCTCCTGAAACTGATCAATGATAACGACTGGCATGATTTGGGATTACTTGAGGATGAAATGTTTATCAGCCGCACAACCCTCGAAAATGATATGAAAGCGCTGAAATGCCGCTTCTCAGACCGTAAGCCTCATTTGGCGCTGCTGCGGCGGGGAACGTATGTGAAGCTGGAAGAAAATGAGATCAAAAAAAGGAATATATTGATCCGGTTGTATTGTGAAAACTGGGATTACGATTCCCGGGACGGGATCATACTGAAGGAAGACCTGATCAATCATGAAATGCTGAACCAGATCCGGTTGGTTTTGAAAGATGTATTAAGGAAGTACCACATTGACCTTGATGATTTTGGATTGATCTATATGATTCTTGCCGTTGCGGTATCTTATTCCAGAGTTCGGTCTGGTTTTGGAGTCGGATCTAGAACGAGAGAGGGTACCTTGGACCTTAGATCTTCTGGCAGATCTGAGGCTGAAGCTTTACCCCTGGCATCATCAGGCACCTCCGCCAATGCAGTGAGGCAGATTTTTGAGCAATTACATCAAACCTTTGATGTGGAGCCAGACGAATCGGAGCAGAGATGGATCACAGAAATTCTGATGCAGTTATGCACGCAGAACTTCACTGATTCTAAAAGAGAAGCAGTTTTGGAACATACCTCCAAAACCTGTGCGCTTCTTGTAGAGCAGCTGCTTCAAGAACTAAACTCCGAGTACCTGCTGGATTTTCGCATGGATGGCAACTTCTGCAAGGATATGCTGCTGCATGTACAGGCGCTGATGAACGGAATTATTTCGATTCAATTGCAAAGCAAGTATTTAGCGGAAAAATTAAGGCTGCAATACCCGTATCTGAGCTGTGTGGCACAATATTTATGTGAGCGGCTGGAGCAGATTTGTGAGCTGGAGCTTGGGATGGAAGAGGAGAACTATCTTTTACCGCTGTTGATTTCCGGCCAAAAGCATGATCTAGAACAAAAGAGAGGGCGTGGAATTCAAGTGGCTGTGGCGAGTCATATGAATTCCAGTCTGACCGGCTATTTCATTGGCAGATTGCGTGAAGCTTACGGAGGCCGAATTGAGATTCAGGGCCCCTTTCCTATCTACGACAGGCAGCGAATCGACCGGGCAGAGCCGGCACTGGTTCTGACCACCGCACAAATGGATGCCTTCCGCAGGTTTGATGTACCGGTGATCACGGTATCCCCTTTGATTGAAGCGGAAGAACTTAAACGGATCAATGATCATTTAAAGCGGATTGAGGATGATCTGCTGTATAAAAAATTTTCAGTGCTTCAGGAAGCTTCCCTGCGAGAGATGGACTGGCTGAGGATTGCTGAAAAACCTGATATCGGTGAGGTGCTCAGTGTGCTGGCGGATCATGTCAAGGCAAGCAGGGGGCTGGATTTGAATCATGATGCGGAAGCGTACCGCCACGTGGTTTTGAAAAACAAGGTTGTGTTTTTCTATACCGATCAGGTTAAAGATGCAGATTTATCAATGGATGGGGCAATCTGTAAAAGCACCTTTTCCTGGAATCATTACAGAAATCTGCGCGGCGTCATTCTGGCTGTTTTATCTGATAAAAAACAACTGGGGAGGCTGCTGGTGCTTGCAGAAGAGCTTTCTAATTTTGAGGGGATTTCCGTGATCTGACAAGGAGCAACACGGTTTGTTGGTGGTAAATGAGAGCGATTCAGGCGTATCGCGCCAGGTGGAAGGAGGACAAATGGAGAAAGTGGAGTTTAATGGATTACTGCTTCGGCAGCGAAAATTGATCTTTTATTTATACGGAAAACAGGATTATGTTACGGCAGGGGATCTTTCTGAGTTTTTAAAGGTTTCTGACCGAACGGTGAGGAGTGATGTCAATAATATTAATCATCTGTTCAACCAGTTTCACATTTCTGTTGAGTCCCAGAGGGGTAAAGGGTACCGGTTGATCGCCGACAATGAACAAATAATGCATGAGATTATTAAGACCAACGAGAATTTTATGACAAAGGAGGATCGTATCCGGTATCTTGTCATAAAGCTGGTGCGGTCTGATGAAAAGATCAATGTAATGGATCTGGAAGATGAGATGTTTGTCAGTATCGCCACCATAGAACGGGATCTTCAGGAAATTAAAAGGCGCTTCGTGGAGAATTCCCCTTATCTTATTCTGATCCGTGAGGACGGAAATATCTGGTTTGGAGAGGATGAGTACAAAAAAAGAGTGCTGCTCAACAATCTGCTTTCCGCTGACTGGAATTACGATGCGAAGGACAGTCAGTATTACAGGAACGACTATATTGACAGAGCCACTTTTGAAGTGGTCTTGAACACAGTGAACAAGTACTTCCGAATCCACAATATTCAAATGAACGATTCGGGGCTGGTCTCTGTGATCTATTCCATTGCCATTGCATTCAAACGACTCAGGGAAGGCCATCGGCTCAGTGAAGACCTTCGGATCAGAAGAAGGCACGAGCTGCGGATCAAGATGCTCCCAAACGTACTAACGGCCATGAATGAGATTCTGGATCAGCTGGAAGCCTACCTGGAATGTGGATTTGATGACGGCGAACGATATGAGATTGCCCGGCTGGTGCTTAACAATACGCTTCTTGATCTTGGGATTTTGACAAGAGAAAATGTTTCCGACTATATTGACAAAAGCATCATTGGTGCAGCAGATCTTTTCCTTGAGAGAATTCAAACAGCGTTCCAGCTGAATCTTGCAGAGGATGATGCGTTTTACTTTGTGCTGCTCCTGCACATCAGAGCGCTGCAAAATCGAATGTATACAGAACAAAAGCTAGGAACGGAGGAGCATCAGATCAGAGAGAGCTGTCTCTTTGAATATGAGCTGGCGCTTCTATTTCAGGATATTTCCCTCGGCTGCTTTGACTTTTGCCTGAATGAGACGGAGCTTCTGCATCTAGCCATGCTGATGTCTGGTGCAGTAAGACAGAGCAAGCTCCCTGTCAGGGTTTTGATTATCTGCCACCTGAGCAGCAGTGTAAAATGGGTATTGAAACGAAAACTGCAATGGTTTTTCAATCAGGAAGCGGTTGTTGTGGATACGATCTCCGTTTATGAAAAGCAGAAGGTCAAAGCAGAAGACTTTGACCTCATATTATCCACCGCAAGCAAAAAGATCGTTACGAAGATGGATGTTCCT
>JAQSXD010000157.1 GCA_029266295.1 Bacillota bacterium
CTGTGGCAATCTGTACGCATTCATAAAAGGTGAGGGGGAGCCAGTGCTACTTTCGGCGCATATGGACACGGTCGAGCCCTCAAGGGGTAAAAGAGCAATTCTGCATGAAGACGGCTCGATCACTTCTGCTGGCGATACTGTTCTGGGCGCGGATGATATCGCGGGTGTTACCATCATTCTTGAAGCAATTACAAGGCTAAAGGAGCAGGACATACCGCATCGCCCCATTGAGCTGCTATTTCCTGTCGCCGAGGAAATCTACTGCGGAGGCTCAAATTATGCAGAATACGATCAGATCACCGCAAAACAGGCATATATTCTTGATCTAAACGGTGAAATTGGAGAAGCAGCGAACGCAGCTCCCACCATATTATCTTTTGATATTAAAATTACGGGACGGGCAGCCCACGCAGGCTTTGCCCCTGCCGACGGGATAAACGCCATAGCCGCTGCAGCATCCGCTATTTCTGAAATAAAGCAGGGGCAGTTAAGCGAGAATGCTACCCTTAACATCGGCAAAATTTCAGGAGGCATTCAAGGCAATATTGTTCCTGATTTGTGCGAGATAAGTGGTGAAATCAGGAGCTTATCTCACACAAATGCACTTTCTTTGTGGAGCGAAACCCAAAAAATATTTGAACACCAGGCGAAATCCATTGGGGCAGAAATAAAAACCGACCATCGGTGCACCATTACTGCATATGAAACGCCGGTCGAAAGCAAAACTGTTTTGGATTTTCAGAAAGCGTGTCATGCCGTAAATATAAAGAGCAACATCCATGTTACAATGGGTGGTTCGGACAACAATAACTTCGCTCTTCATGGCATTGAGGGGCTTGTAATAGCCAATGCGATGCGAAACATTCACTCCACCAGCGAGAGTACCAGTATCCATGACATGGAAGCGTGTGTTGAACTACTCATGGAAATTTTGAAGCTCAATCATTGGAAAGCATAGGTGATATCATGAAAAATCCGCTGCACTATCAGCTTACCGAATACGATTGCGGACCTACCGCTATTTTAAATGCCATCAGCTTTTTATTTTCCCGTGAAGAAATACACCCCGATATTCTGCGCTACTGCTATACCTATACCCTGGATTGTTATAATTCAAAAGGAGAGCACGGAAAAAAGGGAACATCAAAAATGGCAATGATATTTTTGTCCAGCTGGCTCACACAATATGGCAAGGTAAAAAATATGCCCATTGAATGCGAATTCCTGGCGGGTGATGATGTTCGTATCGACCAGAACAGCCGTATTGTTGAAGCACTTCGGCAGGGCGGTGCGGTGGTTGTTCGGGTTCACTATGATGTGGGACACTATGTAACCTTAACTGGCATTGAGGGTGATTCGGTGCTGATGTTTGACCCGTATTACCGAAAACGTCCCTTCGCGCAAACGGGCATCAAAATAATTGAAGGGAAGCCATGCGAATACAACCGTGTGGTGGATCTTTCAGTTTTTACCGGAGGCAACCGTCAGCACTATTCTCTCGAAATTCCTGCAAAACGTGAGGCAGTGCTGCTGTTTAACACCAAGACCCGCAAACCCGGTAAACCGATTGAAAACACCATAGAATATTACTTGTGAATATTTAAAGCCTCGTCGTAGTCCACTATGACAAGGCTTTTTGATGAACGTATTAGTATCATTGTATAATTTTGTCGAATTTTGTATTAATTCGTTGAAAAATGACTTCAATGTGGTATATTTGTAATATATTTATATTGGAGGAAACAGATATGCCGAAAAAAACGGGCCAAAAGACGTATTACTTCTCAGACCGGCTCAAAAGGCAGCTCAAGAAAATTTCGCAGCATCCTCTGACGATCGTGGAAGCTCCATCAGGCTTTGGAAAAACCACAGCTGTCAGAGAGTATCTAAAAGAGAATCTTCCTTCCGGCGCGCAAGCGTATTGGTATACTTGCTTAGGGGAACCGGCTGTAATGGCATGGAGAGGCATCTGTGAGCTATTATCCAAGGTTAACAGCGAAATTGCCGCAAATCTTAGCAGGTTGGAGATGCCTACGATGGATACGCTGCTTTATATGATGACGGCTTTGAAAAATTTCAGATGCCATACGGAAACGTATCTCGTGATAGACAATTACCAACTTGTGGATTGCAAAATTCCCCGCGAGCTGATGAGCGTGTTTGCGATGCACGGGAATCCCCAGCTTCATATCATTTTTATAACTCAGCAGCTTGGGACAAGGCAGCAGCTTACAATACATAATTCTGATATCCATACCATTGATGCGTCAACGCTGTTCTTTGACAGGGAGGGGACCGCCAGCCTATTCCAAATGGAAGGAATCCGCCTGAACGACGAAGAATTGGAACGTGTATTGATGAGCACGGAGGGGTGGGTATCCGCCATACGATTACAAATTATCAATTATGAAGAAGCAGGATCTCTTGATTATAACGCAGATATAGAGCAGCTCGTGGAAAACGCCATCTGGAGCAGGCTAACTTCTGACGAAAAGGATTTCCTGCTGACAGCCTCTGTACTGGAAAGCTTTGACGCTTGTCAGGCAGCAACGATGATGGGAAAGGAGATCCTGCCCGAATCCATTGAGACAATGCTTAAGAACAATGACTTCATCCGTTACTATCCCGATAAGGGGATCTATTCCATACACAATATTTTGCAGGATTTTCTAAAAAATCGATTCTATCACCATCAGCCTAAGGTGCTTCAGGATAGAACCTTTCATCTGGCGGGGGAAACCTATGCCGCAACTGGACAGTATTACACGGCTGCACAGTATTTTTTGAAGGTGGAGGATTATAACGCGATCCTTTCTCTGCCCTTTAGTGGTGCTTACCTTACAAGCCAAAAGGAAAGAGCCCTGATGGAATTTACAGCGGCACTGCTTCATGCATGTCCCGAGGAAACGTTGTATCGATACCCGAAGGTTATGTTGACGTTCTCCTTCTCCATGCTGCTGGAACGGCAGACGGATACCTTTCAAAGATTGAGCAGAATGATTGCTTTGGCGCTGGATAAAAATCCAGGAGCGCTGGATCAGAAGGAGCTGCGGAGGTTAAGGGGTGAATTTGCCCTGCTTAAGTCCTTCGAGTCATATAATAATATCGAGCAGATGAGAAAGAGCATCGCAGAGGTGCCGGAAATAATAGGAAAAGATTCCAGTATTGCATTCAACAATATTCAATGGACCTCCGGGTGCACCTCCATTCTGAATATGTTTTGGTCAAAATCCGGGGGACTTGATGAGACCCTTCGGAACATGGATGAATTTCTTCCTCTTTATTTAAGGGTGACTGGGGGGCATGGCAGCGGCGCGGACAGTGCGTTTCGGGCAGAGACGATGCTGATGCGGGGTGACGATGAGGGCGCTGAAATCCTTTGTTACAGGGCGCTTTATGCTGCTCGCAGTCAACATCAGACGGCGATATGCCTCTGTGTCGAGCTTACCCTTGCCCGCATCGCAATTCTTAGGGGAGATGTGGACGGATACTTCACCGCAGTAAGGAATATCGAGAGTTATGCAAAAGAAAACAGCAGTCTTACAGTATCGAGAATGGTGGATTTGTGCATGTCGGTTATCAGCTTGGTACTCGGTACAACGGAGTATATCGCGAAATGGTTCTATGATGCCGAGAGTATGAAGAAGACCATGTATGCGGTGGTGGTTCCATACGGTGAAATCATCTATTCCCACATATTATTAAAGGAGAAACAATATAATGCGCTCTATGGCATTTCCGAACGGTTCCTGGAGGATGCAAGGGAGCTTCGTTATATTCTGCCCCAGGTTTGCCACCATATTCTTCTTGCAGCGGCAAAGCGAAACAGCGGTAAATACAGGGAAGCGCAGGCTTATCTAAACGATGCGCTTGCACTGGCCCAGCCCGATGGAATTTACCTCCCCTTCGCAGAGATGGAAGGTGTGGAGGAGCTGCTTGGAGAAAGCGTTCCAATGAGTCTGAAAATGCTCTGCAGACGACAGCAGCGAGGAGTGAATGCTGTGAAAAAAGCCATCCAGCAGGTTAAATCACCGCTGACACCAAGAGAGCGTGAAATTGCGCTGCTGGCGAAAGAGAGGCTGAGTGCAAAGGAGATCGCTGATCAACTGTATATCGCGGAAACGACGGTCAGAACAATACTTAGAAGCGTGTACAGCAAGCTAGATATTCATTCGAAAGGTGAATTAAACCTTAGGAATTTCTAAGGCAGCACGGAATGAATCAGCTCTTCCTTAAGGTGCCGCTCAGCAAAAATCGACAAAATACTACAGAATTGAGTATGAAAAAAAAAGTAAACTGACGTATTCTTTAATACGGCAGTTTATTTTTTGTCAAATAATAAAGATCGCTTCTTATTAGATAAGAAGGGGAGCGTTGTGAGATAGAATCATTGCTTAGGAGGATACAGAGTGGATAAGGGACTAACAAATGAACCGATGCTGGACATATTCATATATGAAACCGCTCAGAATATCGAGCAGCTAGAGACGGCAATCCTGGCCAGCGAGAAGGCAAATTGCTTTTCGCCGAATATGGTAAATGAGATTTTCAGGATCATGCATACCATTAAAGGGTCGGCCTCAATGATGATGTATAACAATCTTACCTCTCTTTCCCATGCCCTTGAGGATTTGTTTTACTTCATACGGGAAGAGAAGCCTGAACAGATGGATTGTGCTATTTTGTCTGACATTGTCCTTGCAGGAGTTGATTTTATAAAGCTGGAATTGGAGAAGGTGAAAAACAGAAGCAGTCTTGACGGGGATCCCTCAAGTCTGATCGAGGATAGCAGGAGTTTTTTGTCTTCCATAAAAGGGCAGGGGAAGCTCTCGGAACTTCATTCGGCAGAAAAAGAAGCTGCTCCTCCGCAGCAGTATTATCTATCCTCTAAACTGATCAGCCCCGGCGCAGAACTGAAGTGCTATGAGGCAGTGATCTTTTTTGATGATGACTGCGAAATGGAAAACATCAGGGCGTTTACCATTACTCACAATTTAAAGAATTATGTACAGGAGTTCAGCTATACGCCTCATAATATCATAGAGAATCATGACAGCGCACGGATGATCCGGGAGCAGGGCTTCCGAATCGTGCTAAGAAGCGACAAGGATTTGGATGGGGTACGGGAGTTCTTTTCCGGCGCCATGTTTGTCCGTTCACTTGAGCTTAGAGAGCTTTCGGAAGAAGAGCTGCAAGGACAACTGGGGGAAGGTCAGGGCGCATTGCAGCAGGAGGATGCCGTAAAAGCTTCAGTCCTTCAGGCACAGGAGCAGATTGAAAGCGGACCATTGGAAATCCGAAGTGCGCATCAAGGGATCATCAGCGTTGACGTCGTGAAGCTGGATAAGCTGATGGATCTCATGGGCGAGATGGTAATTGCTGAGGCTATGGTGACACAAAACCCTGAGTTAAAATCCCTGAAGTTAAACAGCTTTTATAAAGCAGCTCGCCAGCTTCAAAAAATTACGAGCGAAATGCAGGACATGGTTATGTCCATCCGGATGGTGCCCTTATCGGCGACCTTCCACAAAATGCAGCGAATCGTGCGTGATATGGGAAGAAAGCTCAGCAAGGATGTGGAACTGACGCTCATCGGAGCGAATACCGAGGTTGATAAAAATATCATCGAGCACATTTCTGACCCTTTAATGCATCTGGTCCGTAACGCGATCGATCACGGAATAGAAGCAGCGAAGGAAAGATCCGAAAGTGGCAAGCCCCTAATTGGGCAAATAACCCTGGAAGCACAGACTGCGGGAAGTGATGTGCTGATAACGGTTCGGGATGACGGGAAAGGCCTTAACAAGGAGGCAATTCTCAGAAAGGCCATGAAAAACGGGCTCCTGAATAATCCGGAAAAAGAAATGGCCGATCGTGAGATCTATAACCTGATCTTCCTTCCGGGATTCTCAACGAAAGAAAACGTAACGGAGTTTTCTGGGAGAGGTGTCGGCATGGATGTGGTGACAAAGAATCTTGAAGCCGTAGGCGGATCTGTTACCATAGACAGCGAAGAAGGAGCAGGAACGCTGATCACTTTGAAGATACCCCTTACGCTTGCAATCATTGATGGCATGAATATTCGGGTCGGAAAAGCGAAGTATACCATTCCCACCACATCAATCAAGGAAACCTTCCGTGTCAGGGAAAATGATCTTTTTAATGATCTTGACGGGAATGAGCTGATTATGGTAAGGGGACAGTGCTACCCGATTCTGCGCATCCATGAGATCTTTGCGGTAAAGACAGAAACTACCAAGCTGACCAAAGGAATCATGCTTATGATTGAGCATGACGGAAGAAGCTTGTGTATTTTTGCCGATGAGCTTCTGGGTCAGCATCAGGTGGTGGTAAAGGCGTTGCCCTCCTATATGAAAAGCATTCGCAGGGTAGAGGGGCTGGCGGGCTGTGCCTTGCTGGGAGACGGAACCATCAGTTTGATTCTCAACATTAGTGAATTGGTAAAGGTGTGAAGAGATAGAGGAAAGAAATTTCGAAGGAGGCTGTGGAATGGAACAGACGGAATTATTGAACCAGGAGGAGCAATCGGAAGATACGCTGAAAGGCAAATATCTCATCTTCTCCATGGGTAAGGAACTATTGGGTATCGAGATTCGTTATATTACTGAAATCATTGGGATTCAGCCCATCACCGAGGTGCCGGAAATGCCGGAATATGTGATCGGCATCACAAATCTCAGGGGGAAAATTATACCGGTTATGGATGCACGGCTTCGTTTTAAAAAAGAGGTCAGGGAATATGACGGCAGAACCTGCATCATCGTACTGAATACAAATGATATCACCATAGGCCTGATTGTAGATAGTGTGTCAGAGGTAATTTCTATTGCTGACGAAGATATTGCACCTCCCACGGATATCAACAAGGGTGGACATAAGTATATCAAGGGCATTGGCAAAGCCGGAGGAAGCGTAAAGCTGCTGCTGGACTGCCAGCGGCTGCTTACGGATGAAGAGGGAGTGATGGCTCCTTCCTTACTCAATTGAGCGGAGAAATGAATGGTAGACATAAACAAAAAAGAGTTCAGGCAGTTTGCCGATTACATAAAGGCTAACTTTGGCATTTATTTTAAAGACGAGAAAAAAACACTGATTGAGGGAAGGCTCGGTCATAAGTTAGCCACCTTGAATTTTGCCAGTCTCACAGAATATATGAATTATGTGCGAGCAGACAAAACCGGTCAAGCTATGGCTGACATGCTGGACAGGATCACCACAAACCACACGTTCTTTCTGAGAGAACCTGAGCATTTTTACTATTTTAGAGATGTGGTGCTGCCTTACCTTATACAGACGGTGAAGGATCGGGATTTGCGCATTTGGAGTGCCGCCTGTTCCTCAGGAGAAGAGCCATATACGCTGGCAATGATCCTCGACGAATATTTTGGAGCCGAAAAAGCAGGATGGGATACGAAAATACTTGCGACAGATCTTTCGCAGGGCATCCTTACTGCTGCCCGTGCAGGAATCTACAGCAAGGATAAGATCGTTGACCTTCCTGAAAGCTGGAAAAGGCGTAATTTCCGCACAACGGAAGACGACCGCTATCTACTCACTGAAAAAATCAGGAATGAGGTGATTTTTAGTAAACTCAACCTGATGGATGAAACCTTTCCGTTTAAGAGAAAGATGCATGTCATATTTTGCCGCAATGTTATGATCTATTTTGATAATGATACCAAGGACAGGTTGGCGGAGAGGCTCTATGACGCTACAGAACCGGGGGGATTCTTGTTTATTGGGCATTCGGAGAGCCTGAACCGTGAAAAAATGCGGTACAGGTATGTGATGCCCGCGGTCTACCGGAAAGAGTAAGAGGATGACCTGAATGGAATATATCGTGAAGATGGGAGAATATGCCGTGACCAACGGTGAGGAGGATATCATACGAACCTTCGCACTTGCATCCTGTGTGGCTGTCACCGTATACAGTCCCGCGAAAAAGGCGGCAGGGATGATCCATGTGGTTCTGCCTTCGCCCTTTGATGAGAGCGATGAAGCGGATCGTCCCGGTTATTTTGCCGAAACGGGCATCCCTTTGCTGATCGACGCGATGTACAGAACCTATGGCTGCAAAAGGGAGGAACTTCAGATTCAAATGTATGGAGGAGCAGAATCCATGACAGGCACAGAAGTGTACTTTGTAGGTAAAAAAAACATAAACGCTGCAGATCGGAAGA
>JAQSXD010000158.1 GCA_029266295.1 Bacillota bacterium
GGAAGAAGGAGAAGCTGCTTTCTACGGGCCAAAACTGGATATTCAAATCAAAAACGTTCATGGCAAGGAGGATACGCTGATCACGGTTCAGATTGATTTTCAGCTTGCCGAAAAATTCGGAATGCAGTACGTGGACAGCGACGGGCAGAAGAAGTTTCCTTATGTCATCCATCGAACCTCCATCGGCTGCTATGAGAGAACCCTAGCACTGCTGATAGAGAAGTATGCGGGATCATTACCTGCATGGCTGGCTCCGGTGCAGGTGAAAATCCTTCCCCTGGTTGACAAGCAGCATGCTTACGCGGCAGAAATCAAGAAAGATCTACAGCGCAAGGGGATCAGAGCTGAAGTTGACTTGAGAAATGAAAAGGTTGGCTATAAAATCAGAGAAGCACAGATGGAAAAGGTTCCCTATATGCTGGTGGTCGGAGCAAAGGAAGAAGAAAGCAACACTGTATCGGTACGGGCAAGAAAACAAGGAGATCTTGGAGCGCTGCCGCTGGAGGAATTTGTGGCGCGCATAATAGAGGAAGTTGAAAACAAGGTAAGGTGAGCAAGTTGAAATGAAAAATATAATCAAAGTATGTGTTGGTTCGTTGCCATGTAAATCCACAAACGATATGGAATAAAAACCCAAAAATAAACAAAGCGAACGGTGCTCCCAGGATCACGTTCGTTTTTTTTTGTCATTTTTGCCTTAGATTTTACAAATTCGTACTTGTTTGTAAAAGAAATTAATGGTAAACTTTTGTCTGGTTTTTAAGGCCTTTCAGACGCCATGCTACTGTAGAAATCGACGGAGCATCCAACTTACAACGTGAAAAGGGATATAAGCGCAAATTAGTTTGCATATCCGTTGTCAATCCAGTCATAATAGTTGTTTTTATATCAGGGATAACATATTAGATTCTATTTTTGTTTTATTATTTAATCAAGGAGACAGACAATGAAGATGAAAGGGAAGAAAGAAAAACTTCTGATCAGAAGAAAGAGCCTGCTGCACAAGATTCTGGCATGGATTGGTACGCCGGTTTTTTTGACGTACTGCATTGCAGCGGTACTGATCCTGAGCATCGTGGGAGGCTCAATCGTAAAGCTAAGAAACGAAGAACTTGCATCCAGTTCCAGAGCGGTTGCCAATGAGATCAACGGTACATTAACCAACTATCTGGAAATTACGGATCAGATGTCCTTCAATAGTCAATTTGAAAACTTCTGTAAAATCGTCGTCCCGGGAGTAAGCATCGTGACTGCGCCGGACATTGAAAATGTTATGCGTTCCATGAGAAAAATTTCCGATGACAATCCTGATTTCATGTGCGCCTGGGTCGCTGATTTTGACACAAATCAGCTGATTGATTCCGATGAATGGGTATCAGGTCCTGACTACATCATAACAACAAGGGATTGGTATAAAGGAATTACGGAAAAGGATGGCGCCATCATCACAGCACCTTACATCGACGCCACAACACAGCTGGCAGTGGTCAGTACTGTTTCTCCCGTCTATGATTCTGAAACAGGCGAGATGATCGGTGCTGTTGGCTTAGATTTCAACATTGATAGCATCTACTCCATGGTAGGTAAGTATCAATTGGGAGAGACCGGATTCTTTATCCTTGTCAGCAGTGATGGTACAACGATTTATCACCCCAACGAAGCATATAAGAACATTCTTGTGGAGAAGACGGAGATGTCAGAAAATATCATCGGTCAGATTCTGGACAGGAGAGAAGGGCTCGTCGAATATACAACAGACGGGAAGGAAATTAACGGATATGTGACTCCTGTGGGTGAAACAGGCTGGGTCGTTGCTTCCGGTTTGCCGCAGGGTGAATTTAATCTCACCCAAAGCAGGGTTCAGCAATCAGTTTTTTTGATTTTCGGTCTTGCGTTTTGCTTTATTATTCTAATGATCTTTTTTATCTCAAGAAGGATTGTTTCTCCCATCAAGCAGCTGGCGCTGGCATCGGATAAACTGGCACTGGGAGATGTGGATGTAACCATCGATATCACAAGAACCGACGATGAGGTTGGCGAACTGGCAGATTCCTTTAATAAGATGATCGATAACATCAAATCTCAGGCAAAAGTGGCTGAGCGGGTGGCTGACGGAGATTTGAACATACAAATTGAGCCCAGATCTGAGAATGATATCCTAAGCAAGAGTTTTGTAAAAGTCGTGACATCCCTAAATGATCTGACGGCAGAGGCAGAATCCATGACTTTGGCTGCTATTGAGGGCAGGCTTGATTCCCGTGGCAGGGCGGAACGCTTTCACGGCGGGTATAAGGAAATTATCCATGGTTTTAACCGAACGCTGGATGCTCTGATTATTCCGCTTCGGACTGTATCCGATTACATAGAGCGGATCAGCACCGGCGACATTCCGAAAAAGATTACAAAAGAGCAGAATGGGGACTATGATAAGATTAAAAATAGTGTGAATACTTGCATAGACGCTGTAAATCTGCTGATTGAAGATGCTCTGATGCTAGCAGATGCAGGGGTAAATGGTAAGCTTTCTGTTCGTGCAGATGCTTCAAGGCACGGCGGTGATTTTGGTTTAATCATCGACGGTGTCAACAGAACACTGGATTCAGTGGTGGGGCCTCTCAACTCGGCTGCAGCATATATTGAAAAGATTGGCAGGGGAGAGATCCCTGATGAAATTACCCAGGAGTATCAAGGGGATTTCAATGATATTAAAAACAGCATCAATGCCTGCATCGTTGGTCTTGGTGGAATTGTAGAGGCAAATGAAGTCGTAACGAAAATGAGCTTAAATGATTATTCTATCAAGGTACAAGGAGAATATGAGGGAATCTTCAAACATATGGCGGAGTCGGTAAATATACTGAACCATCGTATGAATGGGGTTGTAGAAATTCTGACTCGTGTTGGAAATGGAGATCTTAACGATCTGGATGAGATCAGAGCCGGTGGGAAACGAAGTGAAGGAGATACGCTTGTTCCTGCACTCATCACATTGGAAGAAGGAATTAAAGCTCTGGTAGATGAAACCAAAGCGCTGTCAGAATCAGCAGTATCAGGAAATCTGGACAAGCGTGGTGATGCAGAAAAATTCAAAGGAGAATACAAGCAGGTCATCCTGGGAATCAACAGTACGCTTGAAGCGGTGATTGAACCGATTCATGAAGCTTCCCAAGTTCTGACCGAGATGGCAAAGGGCAACCTTCATACCTTGATGCAGGGAGAATATGTCGGAGATCACGCTGTGATCAAGGATGCATTGAATGGGACTATTGGCAATATCAGAAGCTACATCAAAGAGATTTCAGCGGTATTGACTGAAATTTCTGAAGGAAATCTCAATCTTTCCATCACAGCAGATTATAAGGGTGATTTTGTGGTCATTAAAGAATCCATGAACCAGATCACGACAACCTTGAGCGAGGTTCTCAGTGAGATTCGGATCGCTTCCAATCAGGTAGCCTCCGGATCACGACAGGTCTCAAACGGGAGCCAGGTACTGTCTCAGGGAACGACGGAGCAGGCCAGTGCCATTCAGGAACTCACTGCGTCTATGAACGAGTTGGCTCTGCAGACCAAAGAAAACGCAGCAAATTCAAATGAGGTAAACAGCCTTGTTGAAAGCGCAAAGAACCATGCAGAAAAAGGAAATCTACATATGAAGGATATGCTGGCCTCTATGGGAGAAATTAACGCTGCTTCAGCAAACATCTCCAAGATCATTAAGGTAATCGACGATATCGCATTCCAGACCAATATTTTGGCACTGAACGCAGCGGTGGAAGCTGCGAGAGCCGGTGCCCACGGCAAGGGATTTGCTGTCGTGGCAGAGGAAGTCAGGAGCCTTGCAGCCAGAAGCGCCGGAGCTGTTAAGGACACAGCTGCGTTGATCGAAGGCTCCATGAGTAAGGTTCATACGGGTTCAGTCATCGCAAATGAGACCGCTGCTGCCTTGGATCAGATTGTTCAGGAAATTGAAAAGGTTGCGGATTTCATTGATAAAATCGCTGTTTCATCCAACGACCAGGCCACGGGGATCATTCAGATCAATAAAGGAATTGAACAGGTTTCCTCCGTCATTCAGAACAATTCTGCTACGGCAGAGGAAAGCGCGGCCGCAAGTGAAGAGCTTTCCAGCCAGGCCGAGATGCTGAAAGAGATGGTAAACAGATTCCAACTGAATAACAGCTTGGATCGAGAAGAGCCGATGCAGCTTGATTCTCTACAGATGATACTAGAAAGCGGTTCGGACAAATATTAAAATATCGGAAATAGCCTGGATGAAAATCCAGGTTTTTCTTTGCTCAAATTGCCACAGTAAATATAATTCTGCAACAAGCTGTGGGTGAAGGGGTTTTGCGTATATGGAATTAATTGACATACGGATAATATAATGGTATATTATGGAATGAGATAAAGAGTGAATCAATCATCTTCGGTGAAAACAGGAGGGGGTTATGACCCTGGGAAGTTGGGGCGAATACGTCGCGGAAAAGTATCTGAGAAAAGAAGGTTACATTATTTTAGAAAGAAATTATCGATGCAGAATCGGAGAATTGGATATCATCGCGCTTGATGGGACCTGCATGGTATTTGTTGAAGTGAAGACAAGGCAAAATCAAAGCTTTGGATTGCCCTGTGAAGCAGTTCATCAAGATAAAATAAGACACATTAAGCGAACGGCAGCCTATTATTTGCTGATAAATCCTTATGAAGATTTCGACCAAAGAATTGATGTGATGGAAATTTTGAGAATAAAGGATCAGACATATCTACGGCATGTTAAAAATATAACGGGATAGTCAGGCGGTTGATAGTACAATGAATTGACGGATCTATCGTTAGCACAAAACCATGGTTGAAACAGAGCCATGGCTTAAATAGATCCACGGTTTTAAATAGATTAGAAAGGAAATGTAATGTATTCACAGGTGAAAAGCGGTTCTCTTTATGGACTGGACTCAGAACAGGTCATGGTTGAAGTTGATTTATCCCCGGGGCTGCCAGCATTCAATCTGGTGGGACTCCCGGACATTTCCGTCAGAGAATCCAAGGAACGGATCAGGGCGGCTATGATCAACTCGGGTTTTCCATTTCCTTCAAAAAGAATCACCATTAATTTAGCTCCGGCAGGAACAAAAAAAGAAGGGACACATTTTGATCTGCCCATCGCACTTGGCGTGATGGCTGCCAATGGTACTGTGAAAAAAAGCGTTGCCGCATCCTTTGCTTTTTTAGGAGAGCTTTCGCTTGACGGGAAGCTGAATCGAATCAACGGAGCACTGCCACTGGCAATCGGATTAAGAAATTATGGGATTAAAAAAATTATTTTGCCGTCGGCCAATGCGGCAGAAGTTGCGGCCATTGATGACATCCTTCTCTATCCAGCAGAAAGCCTGGGGCAGATCGTATCCTTCCTGAAGGGCAAGGAAAAAATTATCCCTTATGCAAAGCAACCCGAAGAAGATTTGAGAAAGTTCTCGGAGAATATTGATTTCAGCGATGTGGCAGGACAAGAAACCGTGAAACGAGCCATGCAAATTGCAGCGGCAGCGTCGCATAATTTGCTTCTCATTGGTCCGCCGGGTGCGGGAAAAACAATGATGGCCAAACGAATGTCCGGCATTCTGCCTGAAATGAGCTATGAAGAAAAGCTGGAGGTCACAAAGATTTACAGTGTGGCAGGACAACTGACTTCTGATCGGCCCATGATCACGACAAGACCTTTCCGTGCACCCCATCATACGGTATCAGGGCCTGCATTGGTGGGAGGCGGCGCAAGCCCAAGACCCGGTGAAGTATCACTGGCTCATTGCGGAGTCTTGTTTTTGGATGAGCTTCCGGAATTCAGCCGCTATGTGTTGGAAATGCTGCGTCAGCCTGTGGAAGATGAAACGGTTTCCATCTCCAGAATTAGAGGGACCGTTTCCTTTCCTTCTCGCTTTCTGCTCCTTGCATCCATGAATCCTTGCCCTTGCGGCTATTATGGTGATCCCACCCATGAGTGCACCTGTACCCAAAATCAAATTCGCAGTTATCTGTCCAAGGTTTCTGGTCCCTTGTTAGATCGCGTTGATATGCATGTTGAAATTCTTCCGGTGAAGTACAGTGAACTTGCAGGTCTGGGACTTGATTTGAATCATAGCACAGAAGCCAACAAGCCGAAAACATCTGAAGAACTCCGAAAGGAAGTTGAACGGGCCAGGCAAATCCAGCTTGCGCGCTATGGCGGCGAATCCATCTGCTACAATTCACAATTGACGACTGGATTGATTAGAAAATATTGCGCTTTGAACCGAGAAACAGAAAAGCTGCTGGAAAACGCATTTCACAAGTTGTCTCTTAGTGCAAGGGCGCATTATAAAATCATCAAGCTGGGAAGAACCATTGCCGATTTGGAAGGGGAAGAACAAATTCGCCTTCATCACATCGCGGAAGCCATTCAATACAGAAGTCTTGACAAAATGTACAGGGGAATGGTAATGGTAAGCCCCAGATAACACCTATATAATAGAAGAAAAAATGTTAGGGAAGCGCTGATTCATTCCGTGCACTTGTCTGATCGGTTAATGATAGAAGTAAATTAGGAATAAACAGGTGAAATATGGATAAGATCAAAAAAGTAAAAAGAGGGGAAAAAGATTACCCTGAACTGCTGAATTACATAGGGAATCCTCCTGAGGCATTGTATTATCAAGGTGACATCACATTGGCAAGCGAACCGCTGATTGCAGTTGTTGGCGCTAGAAAAGCATCCTCCTATGGAAAATGGGCAGCGTACCATTTGTCCGAGAAACTTTCGGAATACGGTATCGGTGTAGTCAGCGGAATGGCTTATGGTATTGATGCCTATGCACATAAAGGGGCAGTTGATTATGGCGGCAGGACCATCGCAGTACTTGGCTGTGGTGTGGATATCTGCTATCCTCCTTCCAATCGAGCATTAAAAGAAGAAATACTAAAAACGGGGTTGGTTCTATCGGAATATGAATCGGGGGTTCCACCGCTGCCTTTTCGGTTTCCGCTTCGAAATCGCATCATCAGCGGACTTTGTATCGGAACCGTTGTTGTTGAAGCAGGACTGAATAGCGGCTCGCTGATTACTGCAGATTATGCGGCGGAACAAGGCAGGAATATTTACGCTGTGCCAGGGAATATAAATAGTGTGAGCAGCTTTGGCGCCAATAAATTAATCAAGGACGGAGCTGTTCCTTTAATCGTATTTGATGATATCATCGATGAGCTTGGGATTAATCGATCAGAAAAGAAATTTATGGCAGAAATTGAACTCGGTGAAGATGAAAAAAAAATTTATGATTATATTCGAATAAACGGCGAGGCTACAACGGATGAAGTATGCAGAAACATCGGCAGAAAGCCTTCGGAGATCAATTCCATCGTTACAATTTTGGAAATGAAAGGACTCCTTCAGACCGCTCTTGGAAAAATTTTTATTGCAAAATGAAACTATTGGAAATATAATCTGTTCTTGTAAGCAGTCACATACTATGCTTAACAGATAAAATCGATAAAGGAGGCTGAAAATGGCCGATAAAAATCTGGTGATCGTAGAGTCGCCATCAAAAGCAAAGACCATCGGCAAGTTTTTAGGCAGCAAATATAAAGTAGTCGCATCGGTGGGACACATCAGAGATTTGCCGAAAAGCAAGCTGGGCATCAATATAGAAAATAACTTTGAACCGGAGTACATCTCGATTCGGGGGAAAGGTGATATCATAAAGGCAATGAAAAAGGAAGCGAAGGATGCCGGCAGAGTATTCCTCGCAACGGACCCTGACCGCGAAGGTGAGGCCATTTCCTGGCACATTGCTTATTTGCTTGGAATCAATGCTGATGAACCATGCAGAATCGTATTCAATGAGATTACAAAGGGAGCGATTCAAAATGCGGTTAAGCATCCGAGGCAGATCGACAAGAAGCTGGTGGACGCGCAGCAGGCAAGGCGTGTTCTGGATCGTCTTGTGGGATACAAGATCAGTCCTTTGCTGTGGAGGAAAATCAGAAGAGGACTCAGCGCCGGTAGAGTTCAATCTGCGGCTCTGAAGATCATCTGCGACAGGGAGAAATCCATCCTGGATTTTGTTCCGAAAGAATTTTGGAACATTACCGCAATGCTGA
>JAQSXD010000159.1 GCA_029266295.1 Bacillota bacterium
TCTGCGCTCCCTATTTTATCGAAAACGACATTTCCTAATTCGATAAAAAAAAAATTGACAGGTTTTCTAACTTGAAAACCTGTCAATCTCATTTGGTGCCGGCGATCGGGGTCGAACCGATACGGTGTTGCCACCACGGGATTTTGAGTCCCGCACGTCTGCCAATTCCATCACGCCGGCGTAACAAATCTTATATTACCATATTCAAGAATTTAAATCAAGAAAAAAAACCATTTACATTTCATTTTTTTTACTATATAATTTTTTTATTACCTGAAAGGAGAAAGAATAATGAGTCAACAACTAGCAACTTTAATGCCTTTAATTCTTCTAATAGTTATCATGTATTTCTTGCTGATTCGGCCGCAGAAGAAGAGGGAAAAATCCGTTGCATCGATGAGAAATTCTGTTAAAGTCGGAGACGAGATCATCACAATCGGAGGTATTTGTGGCAAGGTTGTAAAAACCAAGGATGAGGTTCTTACAATCCAGGTCGGCGCCGACAGAGTTAAATTTGAAATCATGAGATGGGCTGTATCAAAGGTTGTTAACGAAGAATCCGCTCCTTCACCTTCCAAGAAAGCAAAACAGGAAGAACCGCAGGACGAGGATAATATTGAAGCACCAAAAAAGTCTCTGCCTAAGAGAATGAAGAAAACAAATGAAATGGAAGCGCCGACTTCAGATGACGCTCCAGAAACAGCTACTGAATCTGAAGCTGACTCAGCTGAAGCTACTGATAACAAATAATAAGAATGAACATAAACAAACCCTGCATATTGAAACTGCAGGGTTTTCTTTATATTGCGGAGGTGGCATGAGCCACCTTATTACCGTTTCAGGATCTTACCCCCTCCTACAACGACATCGCCGTCATAGAACACCGCGGCTTGTCCGGGAGTAACCGCACGTTGTTTTTCCTTAAACTTAACGAAGACCTTGCCATCCTCTGCCGGATATAGAATTGCAGGAACTTCTGTCTGCTTATATCTAGTCTTCACCGTTATCTCCATCGGTTCTTTCAGTTCCGCCACCGAAATCAGGTTTACATTTCCTGCCACAAGGCTGTCTACAAACAGATCTTCGTTTGATCCCAGCACAACCCGGTTGGTCTCGCTGTCGATACTGACAACGTACATAGGCTTTCCAAACGTTGTGCCCAGACCTTTGCGCTGTCCAACGGTATAGTGAATGATCCCCTTATGTTTTCCAAGAGAATTTCCTTCCGTATCAACAAACTCACCTTCTTCAACATTCATTCCCAAGGTACGCTTAAGAAATCCTGCGTAATCTCCGTCTTTGACAAAGCAGATGTCCTGACTGTCAGGCTTTTTCGCGTTGACAAAGCCCCGTACATCAGCAATGGCTCTAATCTCTGTCTTCTTCAGATTCCCCAGAGGGAAAATGGTTCTTGCGAGTTCCTCCTGAGACATGGTATAAAGTGCATAACTTTGATCTTTCGAAGGATCAAGTCCCTTTTTTAGTAAATATCTCCCCGTCTCCTCATCTTTCTCAATTCGTGCATAGTGGCCTGTTGCGATAAAATCGTATTCCAGAAACATTGCCCGTTCCAGAAATTTTTCAAATTTAATGCTTCGATTGCACTCAATGCAGGGATTAGGCGTTTCTCCGTTTTTATAGCTTTCTGCAAACGGTATGACAACATCCCGTTCAAACTGAAGACCAAAATTATAGACATCATGGCGAAAGCCAAGGTTCTCGGCAACGCTCTTTGCATCTAGTACATCCTCAAGGGAGCAGCAGGACTTGGCCCGTTCGATACCGATATCTTCATTTTCAAATAATTTAAAGGTAGCCCCCGCTACTTCGTAACCCTGTTCCATAAGCAATACCGCCGCAACAGAGCTGTCGACTCCACCACTCATGGCAATTAATACCTTTGACATACGTACCTCATTTCTATTTATTTCTCTGACCGAAATCATCATTTTATTCTCTATCGAATTTATTCTTTGTTTATTATAACGCATCCAGAGAAATTTTTCGACTGGACAAATTATTAAAAATAATAATTTAATAGCGAGAATTATAGAATTTTGTCGATTGTGAAAAGATCCCCAGGGTATTATAATAGACAAAAGAGCTACACAGATAAAGAAAGGTGGATATTATTATGGCATTGAGTTGGACTGAGGATTTATCGGTAGGCGTTGGCATTATCGATGAACAGCATAGAACATGGTTTGACAAAGCAGATCAATTATTTGAAGCAGGAAAAAAAGGACAGGCAAAGGAGTTTGTCGGCCAGATGCTTGAATTTCTGGACGAGTACACGAAAAAACATTTCAGCGATGAAGAAAAGTACATGCTCAGCATAAATTATCCCGAATATGACAGACAAAAAACCCTACATACTGCCTTCATCGGTGAGCTTGCAAAGTTAAAAAAAGAGTTCAATGAATCCGGCGGCAATATCTTAGTTGTGCTGAATGCCAACCAAATGGTGGTTGATTGGCTTGTAAAACATATCTCCAACGAAGACAAAAAGATAGGAGCCTTCGTCAAAGCTGCGAAATAAGATGAAATAAAAAGGAAGCTGAATTTGATCAGCTTCTTTTTCATTTCTAGTCTTTTCAAGCCATATAAGGTCTGACCGGCCAGCCTTTATTGGTTGGTTCTCACCACAAACTCCTGTATTCCGCTGGAGTATGGTGCAATATCATATTGCTGGAAGTAGATCACAATTCCTTCCGGAGTGACATAGAAGCTTTCGGGATTAAATGTCTCTGCGACAAGCTTGGAGTAATCGTCAAAATACCAGTCTTCTCCTTTTGCAAGGTGCTCTTTGATTTGCACATCAATCTGGTTAAGTATGTTTTTCTGCACTTGTTCCCAGTCGCTCCTGTTTCCATACAGGGTATACAGGCAACCGGTCATAATGTTCCAGGTGTCTGAGGTACGCAAGGTGTTCCCATGTGCCCCTCCGCTGAAGATATATTTGTCCTGGTACAAGCTGATACAACAATCCTGATTATAAGTAATATTGAAGACTACCATCGCTTCGTGCATTGGAAATGGATAATTCTCTTTTAGCGAAAAATCATATTGCTCCGAAGCATCTTGATAATTTTCTGTTTCGAATTCTTTTTGCAGGTCCTCCGCCTTGCATTGATACCAGCAATTGATCTGATCCAGCTGATTCTGGTATTGGCTATGACTGAACTTCGGGTATTCTATCTTATAGTGCAGCACCGGCACACCCTTGTGCTTCATCGAACGCTCCAGGGTGACCTTTTCACCTGTTACAGGCTCACAACTCATAAGTAACGCCTCCTTTATGACAGAGTATGGCAATGGAAACTGATATGTGACGGTGCTCTTGTAAAAGAAAGTTCAGAATGAGATTGCTTGATTCGATTAATAATATGTAAAACAGGTATTATTTATGAAAAGGACAACGAGGTGATGATATTATGAATCAATTGGCAAGAAACCGCATCCTAAGCTCAAGCTTAGTTTCTGTCGTATCGTTTATATTGCTGTATGCAGGCGTCCGTTTTCTGCTGGATGACCAAATTTCTTTCAACAATATCCTCGCATATGCAGGCTTTTCCCTGCTGATTGGTGTGATCGCATCAATGCTGTACCTTTTTCGTCCCAAAATATCGCTTAGCATATTCTTAGCCGGGCTTCTGGCCGGTTTTGTGTCTATGTATCGGGCCTTCCTTGCAGACCAAAGCGGCTGGGGAGATCTTGCCGGGCTGATATCATTATTTTTCTTTGTACTTCTTGGGTTGATAACGGGCCTGATCGTACAGCTTGCATATTATCTCTATAAGAAATTTGCACAAGAGCGTATTCTCTGAGCTGATGCAGATCATTCAAAACAGATCAAAATTGAAATTTTGATCTGTTTTTTACTACTATCTTTACACCATAAAGATTCTGTGATAGTATGTTGACAGTGTAAAGATACTATCATAAGAATTCCCCTTTGATAAAGGTTCCTCAGGGTTTACAAAGGTATATTTTCCAATAATAGGAAGGAGAAGCCATCGATGAAAGAAGCCCAATATCACCATGGAAATCTGCGCAATGAGTTAATAGAAGCTGGAATCGAGCTAATGAATGATTTAGGGCCTAAAAAGTTTTCCTTGAGAAAAGTTGCGGCAAAATGCAATGTCAGTCACGCCGCGCCGTACAGCCACTTCTCTGACATCGAAGATCTCACTGCGGCTATGGGAGCACATGTAACCAGTCAGTTCACAAAGAAACTGCGTGAAGCAATCCGCGGCAAAGAAAACGGCAATGCTTCCGTTGGTTTACTGGGTCAGGCATATATCGATTTCTTTATTGAACATCCGCAATATTTCTTGTTCTTATTTCATTATTCCGGAACTACGATCGATTTGGACAGCGAGAGTCCCGAGGATTATCCTCCCTTTGTCCTATTCAGAAATACCGCTTATGCCATGTTCCGTGAAAAGGAACTCCCGGAGGATCAATTTAAAGAGCAGTTGATCATGTTATGGGCCATGGTTCATGGCATTGTTTCATTGCTCACAACAGAAGGAATCCGCTACTCAGGCGATTGGAGCAAGATTTTTTCATCAATGATTGCACAAGAAGCTTAGAAAAGCGCTGATAAAAATGAGAAAGGAAACGTTTATATGAAAATGATTATTCATGATTTAGATTCTGCGGTATTCAATTCATTCATACCGCATGTTGCCTCGGATATCTCTGTTTTATCAGATACAGGGCATATTAAACCCTGCATCGGCTGCTTTGGCTGCTGGATCAAAACCCCCGGTATCTGTGTCAGAAAAGACGGCTATGAAAACCTCGGCAAAATGTTGTCGGAATGCGATGAAGTAACGATCATCAGCAAATGTATTTACGGAAGCTACAGTCCTTTTATCCGAAATGTTTTAGATCGCAGCATCCCCTATCTTTTGCCCTATTTCACATCAAAAAATGGTGAAACCCATCACCAGAGACGATATAATAACTCTTTTGTTTTCACAGTGCATTTTTACGGCGAGGATCTCACCGAAGCAGAGCGTGAAACTGCTAAAGAATTGGTTGCAGCCAATGGGATTAATTTCTACAGTTCGAAAGAAAAAGTATTTTTCTATGATCGCATGGAATCAATGAAAGGAGCACTTGGATGAAAATTGCTTTGATGAATGGCAGTCCAAAACCTGGAAATAACAATTCCGGTATTCTGCTGAAGAAAATAGAACCGCTGCTGGGCGAAGGAAATGAGCTTACCTCAATCTCCACTTCCGGGAAAGAATTGACTCCCGATCAGTACCGCGCCCTTTGCGAAATGGACGTCCTTCTTTTTGCCTTCCCCTTATATATTGATGCCCTTCCCTCTCATCTTTTTAGAATCATCATCGAACTTGAACGCTATATGAAAGAATACAAGGAAAAAGAAGTTCGGGTTTACGTCCTTATTAACAACGGTTTTTACGAAGGCCACCAGTGCCATATTGCAATGAAAATCATGGAGAATTGGTGCAAGCGATCCGGGCTGACCTTCTGCGGTGGGATTGGTCAAGGTGCAGGCGAAATGATGGGCACTATTTCCAATGTACCCTTGGGCCATGGTCCTTTAAAAGACCTGGGTAAAGCCATGGTACGGATTTCTGAGAATATTGCAAATGGCACACAAGTGGAGAAACGAATGCTTTCCCCCAACGTTCCTCGATTTTTCTGGAAACTGATGGCAACTCATTTTTTCTGGAATACAACTGCAAGAAAAAATCATCTGAATCGTCGTGATATCCTTCGGAAGTTATAAATTCCGGTTACCAAAAGCGTGAATGTTTTTTTAATGTTTTCGCCAATTCAGGAGCATGGAAGAGTGAATGATGACCGCTACAGAGCCTGCATTATGTACCAAAGCGCCCAGCACTGGATTCAAAAGTCCCGGTATTGCCAGTGCGATTGCTGCTAAATTCAGCAGCAAAGAAGCGACAATGTTGATATGGATCGTTTTTGTGGTCTGCTTTGCAAGACGCAGCAGATGGGGAATTTCTTTGATGTCGTCTCCTACCAGTACGATATCAGCCGCATCGATTGCAATATCGCTCCCAATGCCTCCCATGGCAATTCCCACCTGTGATGCCTTTAGTGCCGGTGCATCATTGATACCGTCACCGATCATACAAACGGCTTCGCCTCTGGCTTCAAAACTACCGATGGCATTGAGTTTATCCTCAGGCAATAGATTTGAACGGAGATCGGAAATTCCGACACTTCCCGCCATATGTGCCGCCGCCGCAAGTGCATCGCCGGTAAGCAGTACTGTTTTGATTCCTATTTTGTGAATCTCGTTTACTGCAAAGGCAGCATCTGGCCTCAAGGTGTCAGAAAGTACCACATAACCAGCCGCAATGCTATCTATTCCAAGGTAGATAACGGTAGCTCCATCTCCCCTATCAGCTTCGGCCGATTGATGTAATTCTTCACTCAAAAGAATTCCGCTCTCCTCGAGCAGCGTTTGGTTACCTGCATATATCCCCTTGCCTTTGATTTCTCCGTAGACACCGCGACCGGGAATCATGCGAAAGTTTTCCGGTGCCTCCGGATTTTTTCCTTTTTCTTTTCTGTAGTATGACACAATTGCTTTTCCCAGTGGATGTTCTGAATGGACTTCTACAGAAGCTGCTATTTCAAGCACCTCTTCTTCTGAAAGGGAAAGAAAGCTGCGAATTTTGGTGACAGCAGGCTGTCCATGCGTCAGTGTACCGGTTTTATCAAAAGCGATCCGTTTTACTTTAGCAAGACGTTCCATCGCATCCCCCTTCCGGATTAAGATCCCGTATTTTGTTGCATTCCCGATGGAGGCCATGATGGCGGTAGGCGTTGCCAGAACCAACGCACAGGGGCAAAAGACAACCAGTATGGTCACCGCACGTATGACCTCACCGGTGAAAATCCAGGTTGCAACAGCGGTAAGCAATGCGAACACGACGATCCAGGTCGCCCAGCGGTCTGCAAGACCTACAATCTTTGCTTTTCCGGCATCCGCAGATTCTACCAGACGAATCATCCTCTGCAGTGAACTGTCTTCCCCAACCTTAAGTGCTCTCATCTCAAAAGTACCAAACTGGTTCACTGTTCCGCTTGCAACTTCATCCCCCTCGCTTTTATCAACTGGGAGGGACTCTCCCGTCATTACCGACTGATCCACCGAGGTCTGACCTTTTGTAATAACACCGTCTACTGCAATGGTTTCTCCCGCAAGCACTCTCAAGGTATCCCCCAAACGTATCTGCTCTGCAGGCAAATCCAGTTCTTCTTCGTTGCGTATCACCCTAGCGGTTGCCTGTGTCAGGCTCACAAGTTTCTCAATCCCGGCTCTTGCTTTTGCAACCGTTCTTTCTTCCAGATAGGCTCCCAATGCCATGATGAGTGCAATTTCTCCGGCAGCAAAGATTTCTCCGATAATAATGGAAGCTACTAGCGCAATGGAAACCAACACGTCGGCTTTGATATCAAATTCAGTGACAAGGCCGATGACAGCACCTTTTATAATTGGCACTCCGCAGAGGATAATTGCAATCCATGCAGCATCAAAGGGTAACGTTCCAATATCAAACAAGCTGAGGATTACAGCAATAAAGGATATTCCCAGAAAAATCGGAGTCCGCTTTTCTTCATTCTGAAACAATTGGATCAAATGATCATTCCTTTCTTTTATACCCCCAGGGGTATATGTATTTACAGGGCTCATTATACCCCCGGGGGTATATAATGTCAATAAAAAAAAGTGGCTAGGCCACTTCCTTTATAGATCAATTTTAGGTCATTCTCGAGAATTGTTCCACCGCTTTGGCGAATTCAGAGATCGTCCTGTCCGCATCTCCGTGTTCTATGCCCTCCCGGACGCAATGGTTTAAATGCCCCTCCAGAATCACCTGCCCAACCTTGTGGAGTGCTCCTTTCGCTGCATTCAGCTGGATCAGAACATCCTCACAGGGAACATCTTCATCGACCATTTTATCGATGGCACGAAGCTGTCCCATGATCTTATTCAATCGTCTATGCAAATTTTCCGCATCCATGCACTGGCGCATCTTATCACCGCTTTCTGATTTCATGATACCCCTATGGGTATGGGATCAGTATA
>JAQSXD010000160.1 GCA_029266295.1 Bacillota bacterium
ATTTGCACTGTTAAGTCAACAGAGAGCAGTAGCCGCTCTGGATGCAGGAAAATTTCAGGAAGAGATCATCCCCATAACCATTTCGGGAAAAAAAGGAGACAAGACTTTTCTTGTGGATGAATACCCAAAACGTGAAGCATCTATGGAAGGACTGAAGAAGCTCAAGCCAACATTTAAAGATGGCGGAACCGTAACCCCGGGCAATGCCTCGGGAATGAACGATGCCGCTTCCGGGGTACTGCTTGTGGAGGAGGAAATGGCAAGGAGTCTGGGCCTGCCTATTTTGGCGAGAGTCATTTCCACTGCCACAACCGGAGTGGAACCGGAGATCATGGGGATCGGACCGATCAGTGCTTCACAGAAGGCACTGAAAAAAGCAGGACTTTCCATCAAGGACATCGATCTTTTTGAGATCAATGAAGCCTTCGCGGCACAATGCATTGCTTGTGAAAAAACCCTCGGAATCGACAGAGAAAAGCTGAATGTCAACGGAGGAGGCATTTCCCTTGGGCATCCCGTCGGAGCCACAGGCAGCAGAATCGTTATTTCAATGATCTATGAGATGAAGCGTAGGGGAAATACCTACGGTCTTGCCACCCTCTGTGCAGGCGGCGGAATGGGTACCGCTGTTGTCATCGAAAACGTGAAATAATCTGAGGATAGAAATTATGACAAGGATACAGGAAAAGCGCAAGCAATTAATGAAGTATATTGAGGGCATGGAAAGTGTAGCTGTTGCATTTTCCGGAGGAGTTGATTCTACCTTTCTGCTGAAGACAGCGCAAGAGGTTTTGGGAGACCGTGTTGTGGCAGTAACCGCCCGGTCCTGCAGCTTTCCGGAGAGAGAACTGAACGAAGCAATTCGCTTTACGAAAGAAAATAAGATCCAGCACCTCATCGTTGATTCTGAGGAATTGGATATCGAGGGATTTGCAAGTAATCCGCTGAATCGATGTTATCTTTGCAAACACGAGCTGTTCTCTAAAATGCGTGAAATTGCATGGAAAAATGGATACAGAGAAATTCTCGAAGGGTCCAACATGGATGATATGGGTGATTACAGGCCGGGTCTGGATGCCGTTTCAGAGCTTGGCATCAAAAGCCCGCTGCGGTACGCTGAACTATCAAAGGAAGAGATTCGAATTTTATCGAAAGAGATGGGGCTGCCAACCTGGGAGAAACAATCCTTTGCTTGTCTGTCTTCAAGATTTCCATATGGAGAAAGCATCACCGCAGAGAAACTAAAAATGGTTGACCTAGCGGAGCAGATTCTGCTCGATTTAGGCTTTCGACAGGTGAGAGTCAGACATCACGGAACCTTGGCCAGAATCGAGATAGACGAAAGCCAGTTTGAAAAACTCATGGAGAAAAACACGCGGTTTGCTCTTCAGGAGCAGCTAAAAGAGATCGGGTTTACATACGTGACACTGGATATCACCGGATACCGCACCGGAAGCATGAATGAGACAATTGACCCCGCATCAATAGGATAAGTGATACACGATGAATGAGCATTCCTCGCCAGAGGCTCATTCCGACAGAAAAAGGACTGCGCCCGGCATGTAACCCGCCTGGCGCAGTTTTTTTGTCATATCTTTATCTTTGTTTTATCTTGCGTTGGAATATTCAATTCCATATTGCTTAATTTTTCTGCTGATGGTTGAAGCATTAACATTCAGCATTTCTCCTGCTTCCCTTAGGTTCGAAGCGATACTAAGGACTTTCTCAATTTGCTGTTTCTCAAATTGTTCAACGGATTTGGTTAAATCAAACGCGTCGTTCGCATTCTTTTCTGTTCCCGAAATGCCGAGGATTCCCTTTAACATATTGTCCTCGACCTCAGCAGTACCGGAACAGCAGATCACAAGATACTCTATCACATTCTCCAGTTCTCTGATGTTCCCCGGCCAGGAGTACAGTTTCATCAGCGAAATGTTCTTCTGAGTCAGATTGATTGTACGCTTATGTTTATGAGAGTAAATCTCGATAAAGTAGCGGCTAAGATCTTCAATGTCTTCCGTGTGCGCTCTCAGCGGATCCAAATGAATGGGAATTACGCTGAGCCGGTAGTATAAATCGCTGCGAAATGAGCCTTCTTTAATTTTCTGCTTCAGATCGGAATTTGTCAGTGCAATGATCCGAATATCGAGCGGAATTACTTTCGTCCCTCCAACCCGGGTGATTTCTCTGCTTTGGATGGCACGAAGCAGCTTTGCTTGCAGATCCGCAGGCATATCGCCGATTTCATCCAGGAGCAGAATACCGCTGTTGGCCAATTCAAAAAGTCCCTGCTTGCCGGAAGAGCTTGCACCGGAAAAAGCCCCTTTTTCATACCCGAAAAGTTCTGATTCCAGCAGGGTTGATGGAATGGATGCACAGTTTACCTTGATGAAGGGTTTTTGATTGCGGTTGCTGCGGCGATAGATTTCATCTGCAACAACCTCTTTCCCCACCCCTGATTCTCCGGTGATCAAAACCGTCGCATCAGTATCCGCAATGAGCCCGATGAGATTCCAAACCTTCTTTACTGTTTCGCTGGAACCGATCATCCGTTTGGTAAGATCACTGGTATCCGAGTTGGGTATGATTCTGATATTACCGGGTTCCTGGATCATTTTCACTTCATCGAGGAATCGTTCGTAATCTTCCTGAAGCGCTTTCAGCGTCAGAATGGGACGACTGCTGACGACCACCTGCTTCAGCTTGTCATTATCATCGGTAATGGGTACACCCACGGCATAGCCAACCCTGGGCGGATCATTTTTGATGATCGTAGAGAGCCGAAATGCCTTCTTGCCGGTTTCGATGACATCCATGGTTGCGCCTCCGGTGAACAGCTTGCCCTCGTCAAGGATCTCCTGCACATAGCGGAACAGAACCTCCCCCGGAAGGATTCCTGTATTTTGTTCATAAGCGGGATTCACGTACAGAACTTTTCCCTCACCGTCGGTGATGAAAATACTGTCATCAAGACTGTCGACCACTTCTTTGAAGTCAATTCCCTTATCTAAAAATACCTTCAGATCGGAAAGAATCTCATGAAGCAGCTTATCCGCTGTGGGTTCTTGTATTGCCGGTAGCGCCTTATTTATTTTTTCGCAAATCTTTATGATTGCAAGTACCTGATCCATAATAGAGCCTCGTATCTTAAAAACAGAACTTTGGAATAAATTATTATTACTAGAATTATATCAAAATAATCTTCTCTTTTCAAACCAATTGCATACACGAATAACGCATTAAGTATGCACTGCTGCAACAAATCTTACACTATGCAACAAAAATGGTCGCTTTTTCGAACCCGCCGGGGCAGCATCGCCGGCAAATATGAATGGAAACGGCTGAATTCATGTGATACAAAACTTCTTGGAAAATTGTTCTCAAGCGACAATTTTGGCATACTCTTTGCGTTATATAATAGCAAATCCGGTACGCACCGGGTGAAAAAATAAAAAGAGGAGAACTACAATGGGAAAAACAAAACTCATAGACTTATCACATCCATTTGGAAGAGGGAATCCGCTCTGGCCGTCAAACGGAGATTTTCACATCGACAGAGTAAATCATATGCCAATGCATTACAGATTACTTCAGACATTCAATGATTTTCATATGCATAATTCAACGCATGCAGACTCGCCTGCGCACGTTATTCCAGAAAGCCCATATACCCATGAGCTTCCACTGGAAAATTACTATGGTGAAGCAGTGTGCGTAAGCATTCCAAAGAAAAAATGGGAACTGATCACGGTTGAAGATCTTGAAAACGCCACTCCGACCATTAAGGAAGGCGACTGGGTGCTTCTGAATACCGGAACTCACAGAAGATGGGGAGAAAATGACGATTACTTTATGTACAGCCCGGGACTTTCCATTGAAGGCGCTAAGTGGTTTGTAGAAAAGAAGGTCAAGGGTGTTGGATTTGATATGCAGGCCATAGACCATCCTTGCTACACCTACATGATTGACCACGGCCCTGGTCCTTTCGTGCCAAGACTAATTGAAGAATATACCGAAATGTTCGGCCATCCGCCAATTGAAGATTTTCCTGAATGGGAGCCTTGCCATGACATTCTTATGAGAAATAATGTAATGGGCATCGAAAATCTGGGCGGTGATCTTGATAAGGTTACAGGCAAAAGATTTATGTTCTGCGCATTTCCTTTAAGATGGTATATGGGTGATGGAACAATCGTCCGTGCGGTAGCATTCATTGACGAAGACGAGGTCAACCAGGATGTACCGGACAGAATCTACAAGTACGGCGTATTTTAAACAAATCAATTAAAGGACAATTGGATGAAAAATGAAAGATAAGATAACAAACATCGCGGTACTTGGCGCGGGTACCATGGGAGCAGGAATTGGTCAGCTTTTCGCGATGAAAGGTTTTCAAGTTATGTTAATCTATACTTGCGAAGCAGATCAAAAATCCGACCCGCCCGGCAGAATCAGAAGCTCTCTTGAGATTTTGGAAGAAAACCAGGTGATAACAGCAGAAGAAATACCTGAAATCATGAAACGGATCAGCATTACTGAATCTCTTGAAGAAGCTGCCGGGTTTGCAGATATTATCTTTGAATGCATCATTGAGGATCTGAAAATTAAACAGGACTACTTTGCAGAGCTTGATCGTTTATGCCCAAAAGACACGATCCTCGCCTCAAACACCTCAGCCATCAGCATCACAGAAATCGCAGAGAAGGCTGAGAATAAAGAGCGGATTATTGGAACCCACTATTGGAATCCAGCGTATCTGATTCCGCTTGTAGAGGTGGTAAAAACAAAATATGTATCGGAACAGACAGTGAACAGAACTTGTATATTGCTTACAGACGCCGGTAAAAAACCTGTCGTTGTCAATAAGGATGTTCCTGGATTTCTGGCAAACCGCATGCAGCATGCACTGTTTCGTGAAGCACTGTATATCATTGAGCAGGGTATCGCAGAACCCGAGGCTGTGGACGATGCCATCAAATACGGTTTTGGCATGAGGCTTGGTATTATGGCGCCTGTCACGGTGATGGATATGGGCGGGCTGGATCTGACCCACTCCATTCACAGCTATCTGTTTCGGGATTTGAACTGTTCTACAGAACCGTCTCCAATACTGATCGAGAAGTTGAATCAGGGAAAGCTTGGCTTCAAAACCGGAGAGGGGCTGCTCCCATGGACACAGGAAAAGATAGAATTTGAAAAAAAGAATTTAACGGAAAAGTTGATAAAAGTTGCACGGATTTTAGAACGGCTCTGATGCGTGCCAAAAGAGGGTAACGTTGCGGTTTGGGCTTGACGGTGGATCTGTTAAAACCCAAACCGTATAGTTTGCTTTGGAGGGAGAACATGATGGGTGAATCTTATCGGAATGAAAATGTACAGACGAAAATGCTGGCGATCTATGAAAGCAACGAAGAGTTGGAAGCATTGTTTCATGATGGATTTATGAAGAAGTATACAAATTACGAATCCTTTGAGGAATTCCGGTTTGCCGGAGCGGTCTTCGTGAACTGGAGTGCTGATTTTATTGTGGGAGACAGGATGGCTTTTGACTGCTGCGTAAAAGGAAAAACCGCATTCGAGAGCTGGGATGAGATGTATCAGACGGCACTGAAAGAGTCTGGCTGTCTGAGACCTACTGCTTAGCCGATACCCCATCAGAAAAAAGTCCAATGAAAAAGGAGCAAATTAAGTGAAGAATAAAATCATGACAGCCGCGGAAGCTGTTGCTGACATAAAAGATGGAGCCTCCGTCATGGTCGGCGGGTTTATGGCCTGCGGCACACCGGAAATTCTCATCGATGCCCTGGTAAAAAAGGGTGTGAAAAATCTCACCGTCATCTGCAACGATGCGGGGGTGCCGGGAAGAGGGGTTGGTAAGTTGGTTTCAAGCGGGCAGATCAAGACCCTCATCGCATCCCACGTAGGGTTAAATCCCGAGGTGGCTAAGAGGATGAACACCGACATTGAGGAAGATAAGCTGGAATGCATTCTGGTGCCACAGGGAACCCTGGCTGAGCAAATCAGAGCAGGCGGAGCAGGCCTTGGAGGTTTTCTCACGCCTACGGGAGTGGGAACCATCGTGGCAGAGGGCAAAGAGGTCATCAATGTTGATGGAAGAGACTATCTTCTGGAGAAGCCGCTGAAGGCGGATTTCGCACTGATCAGAGGCTCTGTCACAGACCAGTTCGGAAATACGACCTACAACGGAACCACAAGGACATTCAATCCCATGATGGCCGCAGCGGCAAGCTATGTGATAGTAGGCGCATGCGAGATCGTGGAAACCGGAGCCATTGATCCGAACAATGTGGTGACATCGGGCATCTTCGTGGATGCCATCGTAGGAGGAGAAACGCCATGGCAGATATAAAGGAAATCATCGCGGCAAGAGTTGCAAAAGAACTGAAAGACGGTGACGTCGTCAACCTGGGAATCGGACTTCCCACCATGGTTGCAAACTTTCTTCCGGAGGGAGTCAATATTATCCTCCAGTCAGAAAACGGAATGATGGGAATGGGAGCAGCGGCAGAAAAGGGCAGCGAAGACGTTGACATTGTCAACGCAGGAGCCCAGTATGTGACCGTAAATCCGGGAGCCATGTTCTTTGACAGTGCAACCTCCTTCGGCATCATCCGGGGAGGCCATGTCGATGCAACCATCCTGGGCGCCCTTGAGGTGGACCAGCACGGAAATCTGTCCAACTGGATTGTACCGGGAAAGATGGTGCCTGGAATGGGTGGTGCGATGGATCTGGTGGTAGGCGCAAAGAAGGTCATCATCGCCATGCAGCATACCCAGAAGGGAGCGCACAAGATCCTGAAGGAATGCAGATTGCCTTATACGGCGATAGGCGTGGTGGATATGATCATCACGGAGATGGGGGTCATGGAAATCACCTCGGAGGGCATTGTCCTTACGGAAATTAACGAAGGCTATACCATCGAAGAGGTTCAGACAGCAACAGAAGCGGAGCTGATCATCAACCCGGATTTGAAGCAGAGCTGACCAGCGGCGCAAAGCGTAATATTACTTACAATTAAAAGGGAGCACGATGAAAATATTATATTTAGACTGCACTTCCGGAATCAGCGGCGATATGACCCTTGGGGCACTGCTGGATCTGGGTGTTGATAAAGATTTCTTTCTAGAGGAACTAAGCAAACTGGGTGTTGACGGTTACGAAGTGAAGATACAAAAAAAGGACAGGCACAGTATCCAGATGATGGATGTCGATGTGATACTTACCGGAGAAGCCCATGTGAACCATGAACACGTACACGAGACACATGAACACGTGCACGAAGCACATGAACACAGTCACGACCATGATCACCATCACGACCACAGTCACTCGAACGAACGAAATTTATCAATGATTCAGGAAATCATTGATAACAGTACCATTTCCAATGGAGCGAAGGAAATCAGCAAGAAAATCTTTGAGGAGATTGCAAAGGCCGAGGCAAAGGTTCATGGCAAATCCATCGATCAGGTTCATTTTCATGAGGTGGGAGCCATTGATTCCATTGTCGATATTGTCGGTGTGGCAATTTGCGTGGCAGCCCTTGATGTTGATGTAATTTACGCTTCGCCCCTTCATGACGGAAACGGGTTCATACAATGCCGTCACGGCTTGCTTCCGGTTCCGGTTCCGGCAGTCATGGCAATGCTCGAGGGTTCGGGTATTCCGATGGTTCAGGAAGATGTGAATACAGAAATGATAACCCCAACGGGGATGGGAATTGTAAAATGCCTGGCGCAGGATTATATCAAACTCCCCCAAATGAGCATTGATAAAATCGGATACGGCCTAGGCAAGCGGGAAACCGGCAGGTTCGGAGCGGTCAGAGCGATTCTGGGGACGGCGCATCAGTTAAAATCCATGAATGCACTGATTGAATGAGACAGATGAAGCATCGTGGATGCACTGGTTGAAAGAGGCAGATGAAAGCGCTATTTTACATATGAGAAAGATGGATAGTAACATGACGGATTTATTCGAATCAATAAAGAATGCAGCACCTGTCATGCAAAAAGTCTTCCCCTTTGACTGCATGATGGGTATGGCAGATCGGGAACGTTTTATCTTCTATCTGCCCCCCCGTTGGGAAAGCAATTGTAAAGGGTGACGGCATGTGGGAAGCAATGCATCACCGGAAGACGTTTTCCGCGATCATTCCCAAGGATGTATGGGGCGTCACCTTTAAGAGTATTCAGACGCCCTTGTATGGCCAGAACGGTGAAGTAATCGGAGCCTTTGGTTTTGGGTACAGCCTTGAGAATCAGGAGATTTTGCAGGATGCAGCCAGTACAATAGCGGCTTCTTCTCAACAGCTGACAGCTTCCAGTCTCCATCTTGCGGAGAATGCGAAGCTGCTTCAGCATAAAATGGATGCACTGCGGCAATCCGGAGAAGGAATGGTGGGAAGTCTGAAAAAATCAGATCAGGTCCTGGTATTCATAAAGGAAATTGCCACACAGTCCAATCTTCTGGGATTTAATGCGCTGTTGGAAGCTGCAAGAGCAGGGCAATACGGCAGAGGCTTCTCTGTAGTAGCAGACGAAATGAGAAAGTTGTCTGTAAACAGCTTTTCAGCAGTAAAAGAGGCGCAGGAGATTCTGGAAGGGATTCAAATCGGGATGATGGGGCACGATGGGGAAATCCGAAAGGTTGACGAGATCAGCATGGTTCAGCAATCCGCCACACAAGATATTACCAATGCAATCGTATCCCTCTCCAAACTGGCAGAGGACATAAAGATCCTTGCGGATAAAGTATAATGGAGAGAAGAGAACAGAAAGGGGCAGTAACATGAGCAGCAATCATGTAATGCGTATTTTGGAAGAAGTGAAGGATGGCAGCCTGTCCATTGATGATGCATTCCTCAAACTGAAGCAGACACCCTTCGAAGATATGGGGTTTGTAAAAATAGACCATCATCGGGCACTTCGCCAGGGAGCGTCCGAGGTGATCTATGGTGAGGGTAAAACAGCGCAGCAGATCATAGAAATTGCATCGGCAATGCTGAAACACGGGCAAAAGACAGTTTTAATCACCCGCCTGTCCTACGAGGCCGCTGCATCTGTACGCCAGCATCATACCATGTATTATAACGAAGCAGGACGCATTGGCGTAATCGGGTCTTTTCCAAAAGCAGACGGAAAAGGAAAGATCGTAATCGCAACAGGTGGTACCAGCGATATTCCAGTCGCAGAGGAAGCCGCAGTCACTGCTGAAGCTCTTGGAAATCAGGTTACAAAGCTCTATGACGTTGGCGTGGCGGGAATCCACAGGTTATTCTCTCAACTGGATGAGATTATGAGTGCAAATGTTATTATCGCAATTGCAGGTATGGAAGGGGCACTGGCCAGTGTAATCGGTGGCATTGCCGACTGCCCCGTGATTGCGGTCCCAACCAGCGTTGGCTATGGGGCTGCTTTTCACGGTGTGGCAGCACTTCTTTCCATGTTGAATTCCTGCGCCAGCGGAATCAGCGTTGTAAATATCGACAACGGATTTGGAGCAGGGTATCTGGCAAGCATGATCAATCATCGGTAATGAGCCTAAAAATTAGCTTGACATTTACAACTATAAGGGATAATATATTATCTAGTGTTTCGCAGAGAGTGAAACCTGAACAGAAGTTCCTTATGAAATAGCTGAATAATACGGGCTGAAATAACAGCCGTTTTACATAATTGCCAAGAAGGTGTATTGAATGCTAGAAGCATTCCTGTTTAACAGCACCCTTGGTTTTTTTATTATGCAGGATATATTACTGTATTCTGCCAACCCCGGTTTTATCGTTGCAAACTCCTCAGTATCGGTAATTTCAGGTGTAAAGGATATATTGCTATAGTGAAACAGTGCATCCTAAACGACTGTCACAAACCGATACCTTAAAAATCATACAAACAAAATGCCGCAG
>JAQSXD010000161.1 GCA_029266295.1 Bacillota bacterium
TCCTGTCTGATCAGGTACTGCCCGAACAGGTATCCCGCAACCGGATAAAAAATCCAAGTCAAGAATGGAAAACTAGATAAGTCGCTCGTTCCCCACAGCAGACCGGTTACCGCTGCAAGAAAGAAATTTGAATTATTAAAATCAACGATGTCGGAATAATAAAATCCATAATTAATTAAAAAGAAATTCATTAATTCAAAGACGATTAACGCTCCAGCATAAGCAAGAGGCTTGAATTTCATTTTTTTCGCCAATCCAAAGAATAGAAATGTAAGTCCTGCAAACTGCAAAATATCGATACGCAACAGCTCAATCATCATATCGGAAAGCCATTCGTCGCTTCCTGACAGTTTCCACGAAACCAGCATTGGCAAAAAACCTCTCATCAAATTCAGTAAGTACCCCGCACCCACCAGTATCAATCCTCGTTTGACGAGAAGCCGCGGTTCAGCTTTTTTGGAATAAATGACCCCCACTCCAAGCAGAATCATAAATACTGTTGCGGAAGTGAAACTTCCAAGGAATTCGATCACGATCCCGTAAGCGGTCTCTTCGGCAACACTGCTGTTTGCGAAAGTTTCCAGACAATGGACAGTGATCATGAATAATATGGCCAAGCCTTTCGCATAATCCAGCTCTTTTTGTCTTCCTACATTGATACTTTCTTCCATTACAGAACCTCCCTTTTGGGTTGGAGTTTTCTTATATTATACACGTTCCGAAATACATTTTGTCACCATTTTTCGTATCGAATGATTTCCTCCAGTGGCTTTCTCAGCTGAGGCTTTGGCGTCTCATCACCATATCCCAATGTGATGATTCCACACACATATTTGTCCTCGGGAATATTCAGTATTGGTCTGACAGCAGCTTGCTCAAACCAAGCGGTCCAGCATGCAGCCAGTCCCAAATGTTCTGCTTCAAGCAAAATATGTTCCATTGCAATTGACGTATCGCGAATGATTTGTTTCAATTCCGGCTGGGAGCTGTTCTCATCTAACTTGACTTCAATATCCGCTGAAATGCGGCATCGAATATCTGCTACACACACGATAAATACAGGTGCTGTCATCATCCACTTTTGATGATGGTCGGCAAAGGAAAGCTTTTCTTTCGTATCCTCTGATTCCACAATAATGAAGCTCCAGGGCTGCGTATTGCTGCCAGAAGGTGCCAGTCTGGCACTTTCTAGTATTTGTGTAAGCTTTTCACTTTCAATTTTTTGATTGAAGTATTTTCGAACGCTTCTCCGGTTCTCAATTTGTTTTAGCATGGTAATTCTCCTAATTGAAATTTGTAAGCTAATCATACATCAATTTCACCCTGATTTGTTATAAATAATCCTGTACCGTGTTTTCTTATTAAGAAATCATTTGCAAAGTTAGTAAGGAGAAATAAGAGACTCGTATTGACAGTGAAATAATTATGATTTCACTATCTTCACGAGTCCCTTTATCATAGGAACTACTCGTATCTTTCCCAGGTTTGAGACCTAACGCTCTAATGATGATTGCAGGGAATTCCGCCCGAAGCGATTTACATACAGGTTATTTACCTTGAAGAGCAAGTAAAAAATTCAGTGTCTCAGAATTTAGTTCATCATGGTACTTCTGCCTGTCAAAGCCAGGCGGATCCAGTGCCGGGAAAAATTCCGGTGTAATCATAAATTCAGGAAATGGACTCAAGAAAGAAAAATGACCGGCATTCTCAACAATTTTATACGCTACTTTACTGCGGTCTGCAACCCCATCCAAAACAGTTTGTGCTTGATAAGGCTGGATGAATTGGTCTTTTTCAGCAGCGATCATTAGTATGGGAATATCCACTCCGCTTAAAGACCCCTTTTCCCGAAACCAATCCGTTCCCGGGGCCAGCAGAACAAGCGAACTGATTTTTCTGTTATGTGCTATGTTTATTTGTTTCGCTTTTCCGTCTGAAGATTCATGTGGCAATGAAGTTGGTATTCCTCCCGCCACGGATAATGCAGTGCATCCGCCCGTAGAATGGCCGATTATAGAAATAGCATCTGGTTTTATGATCCCCGAGAAGTTCTCACTTTCAAAGAACCAGTCGATCGCAAGGTTAATGTGCCTTGGCCTGTTTTCTAAGTTTTCTACGGTGCCCTCCAACGTATTATCACTGAAATTATTGAAGGGATGCTCTGGCATTCCTACGACAAAACCATTGCGTGCCAGAAAGTGCGCTAGGGTTCTATATAGTAAGTTTCCTCCCCCACTTCCATGAGATATTAGTACCAACGGAAATTTTCCCTCCGTAGGCTGTGCATTGATTGATACGTCTAAAGGAAACGGACCAATCATTTCAATTTTACTTTCCTGATCTACAGGATACATCACTGACATAGGGAACGAAACTCCGCAATGAGAATCCACAAGTTCAGCCTCACAATAGCCTACAAAAGACTCGTTTTTTTCTCGTTCTTTCTGGATCGTGTTTATTTTTTCTTTCTGCATTTTTTTAACTCCCTTCTACTTTAAATGCTTTTTCATATACTTCTGCGTCCAGATACAATGAGCCAAGCATTTCAGACAGGTCTCACAATGGTATACATCAACAATCAGATCTCTATGAATGCCTTCTTCCCAGTTTGAACCATGGATCACCTTTGCCGGACAAATATCCCTGCAGACATTACATTTTCCACAGAGCGGTCGTATGATGGGCTTATGCTGTATCGGCAATGGTGCGTTTGTCAGTACACTGCACATACACAATGCACTTCCATACTCCCGTGTAACCAGCAGATTACTTTTTCCAATCCACCCTAATCCAGCCAACATCGCAATTTTTTTATGCGGCAGAGGCGTAGCCTTCGTATCAACATCATAAAATCCATTGATGAGATTTCTCTCTGACTGGGCATATGCTTTGTATCCTTTCAGCCGGATAAAATCGGCCGTCCATTCTGCAAGTTTATCTGCAGCAGCCTCCTTTTCCGAAAACTCTGAAACGTCTAAGATGTTTTCCTTTGACAGCCGAAAAATATAACCAGGGCTCAAAGCGATTCCGATCAAAATCGCCGCATGATAACCTCGATTTTCCTTTGCCTGCAGCATAGATAGATCAACAGCTCTAACAACATTAACCCCGCGTTCTTCCAGCTCAAAATTTAACTCAATCAGCATAATTCATTTCTTGCATGCCTCCTTATCAAAACATAATAAAAACAGACTCTTTTTCTGAAAGAATCACCAGTCCCGGTTGATTCTTATTATCGAAAAAAGTCTGCTTTTAAACTTCTGAATTCTTGCCCTATCGAATCGGAATACATACATCCATGATTACGCATCCGCTTTCTCCGTTTATTTTCCGGTAGATGTTTAAACCGCATCTCCCGTCCATTTCATAATTACTTTTGGGAAGCCAGACACTAAAAATCCCCTGAATGGTGCAGAAAATATCCTCAATTTTCCCATCAAAGCAAAACACAGCAAATTTGCCGCCCTTAACCATTGTGACATTTTTAAGTGTACAAGCTTCGTCTGTTGTCATGCAAATATCGCATAGACAGCGGTTTAGACTGGTGATTGCGGGATCGTCATAAAACCGTTCGATCAGGAGCGTATCGACCTTGATATGATCCTTGTATTGATCTAAAAATTGAAACCAATTTTCTTTCAACTCAACATAATTTCCGATGATCCTCTCATAGATCACAAAAAAGTCTGGAAGCTCTTGTATTTTGATTTTACTGTTATAACCTTCAAAGGTATCAAAGCCGGAAAGCCCTTCGGGGTAGAAGGGACTTGTCATACCAGTTACATCTGCGGATTTGCGGAATTTAGCAGGAGAAATATTGTGATGCTTTTGGAACGCAGTGCTATAATTTGATGAACTGTAACCGTAATTGATCCCGATGTTGGTAATGGGTTTCTTCTTTTCCAGCTTTATTTCAACGGCGCTTTGGTCCATTTTCATGCGTTTTATAAATTCATATACGCTTTCACCAGTCATCGCTTTGAAAGACCTGCAAAAATAAAATTTCGAAAAATAAAAATGATTCGCAACGTCATCTACAGAAATATCATCCTCAAGATGCTGCAGGATATAATCAATGCTTTTGTTTATAAGTTCTTTATTAAGCATATTACCCTCTTGATCACATTCAATATTTTTTCAACGATTTTTCTCACTTCTTTGTCTAGCTCAGCGACTGACATGTTTGATTTCGTCCGAAATACGATTGATTAAGTCTAACACCTTAACATCTTTGATGTCAATAACTGTGGTATCATCTATCATCCCATCCCGAGTTTGCTTTTATCATCATCATTTGTTATGATATGATTCACAAGATTGGTACAAAATGATAGAAAAAGGCTGGAGGAAGCAATGGATCACGAAGAAAAACATCAGCGACGAATTCGATATAAGGGGACACACCCCAAAACTTATCAGGAAAAATATAAAGAACTGCAGCCCCAAAAATACGCCGATACAGTGGAAAAGGTCATCCAAAAGGGAAGTACCCCGGCGGGAATGCATCGCTCCATCTGCGTCGATGAAATAATAGAATTTCTGCAAATCACTCCTGGGCAAAAAGGACTGGACGCAACCCTTGGTTATGGCGGCCATACGCTGGAAATGCTCAAGTGTTTGGACTCCAACGGGCATCTCTATGCCATTGATGTGGACCCCATCGAACTGCCACGTACAAGAGCCCGTTTAGAAAGTTTAGGCTATGGTTCGGAAATTCTGACGATCCGGCAGATGAATTTCTCCAGCATTAATCAGATTATCGCTGAATCAGGGCCATTGAATTTCATCATGGCTGATTTGGGTGTCTCATCAATGCAAATAGACAATCCAGAAAGAGGCTTCACGTTCAAGGCAGAAGGTCCTTTGGATTTAAGACTGAATCCGAAAAAAGGAAAATCTGCTGCAGATCGCTTAAAAACCATTTCGCAGGATGAATTGGAAGGCATGCTAAGAGAGAACTCAGACGAACCAAATGCCAAAGCCATCGCCCGGGCCATCGTTTCCGAAATCAGAAAGGGAACCGCTGTCGCTACCACAACCGAGCTCCAGCAGATCATCAAGAACACTTTGAAGTCCATACCCGGCAGCAACAGCAGTGAAGAAATCAAGAAAGCCTGTCAGAGATGTTTTCAAGCACTGCGTATTGATGTCAACGATGAATTTAAAGTGCTTTATGAGTTTTTAGAAAAACTGCCTTCCGCCCTTGCAGAAGGAGGACGGGTTGCCATCCTCTCCTTTCACTCCGGAGAAGATCGTCTCGTCAAAAAATCATTTCAGCGTCTTTATCGCGACGGAGTTTATCGAGAAATTGCAGAGGAACCGATCCGGGCATCAGCAGAAGAGCGCAGTACCAATGGGCGCGCCCGTTCTGCCAAGTTGCGGTGGGCGATTAAGGCATAAATTGATTATTGATAGGAGAATAATGTGAAAAAAAAGGCAGATCAAAAATGGCTTGAAGTGTTGGACTTCTTGCAATATGAACTTCCCAAGCGACATAAAAATCTATATTTTCAGACCAGCGAAACAAACTATCTGGATCAGATTCAGTCCCTGAGAAATGCCTTGAATCGTTTGGAGAATCCTGTGATTACCGCTGAAATCGCAAAGATTGTTGCCTCTGTAGGAGATGCCCATACCTCCATCGATATCCCTGTGTACTATCTGTGCCCCCTCGAGTTTTATTGGTTCAAAGGTGGTATTTATGCGATCAATACAGCAAAATCAGATGAAGTGCTGCGATATCAAAGGATTACGCATATTGATGGCATGGACATAGAAAGCGTCATTGCAAAAATGAGCACGATGATATCTCACGAAAACCACTCCTATCTAAAGGCAATGCTTCCAAAGTATCTGCCTGCCATTGAATTTCTTTACGGATTGCAGATTGCCCAATCAGTGAACGGGTTAACTTTTACTTACGAAAACGAAAGTGGTGGTGGGAGTGAATGGTTTGTGCCCTCCTGTCCATTTTCCGAATATCATGAGCAGATGAACGAAAATCGTGTTGCTCTCCCCTCAGACAAGCTTCCCCTCTTCAGAAAAAATCCAAACCGTTACTACTGGATGGAATACCTTCAAGATGCCAGGACGATCTATTTTAAATATAATATCTGCAAAGAGATGGAGAAAGAATCAGTCCAGGCATTTGGCGAAAGGCTCTTGGGTGGGATCAGAGAGAATAAGCCCGAAAAGCTCGTAATTGATATGCGAAACAACACGGGTGGAAATTCCACACTGCTTGATCCATTCATTGATGCCTTAGCAAAATGTGATCAAATCAACCAGCAGGGTAAAGTATTTGTAATCACTGGAAGGGATACGTTCTCCTCTGCGCTATTAAATGTCTTTTCGCTGAAAAACAAAACTCGTGCAATCCTCGTCGGAGAGCCCACCGGCGGCAAACCCAATTGCTATGGCGAGGTCCTGCGCGTCAAGCTTGAGCAGTCCGGCTTCCGAATCAGCTATTCCACCAAATATTATCATTTGATTGAGGATGATCTCATGCCTTCTTTATATCCTGATGTTCAAAAGGAATCCACCATTCAAGATTACCTCGAACTTTCGGATCCCTGCATGGAGTATATCTTATTGTTCAATTAATCGTGCTGAATTGAGACCACTATGCTTTTTTTATAATGCTTGTTATCGTTTCGTTACAGCCGCTCATTTGCAAGACAACCTTCTTTCCGCGAAGTTTATCCTTGAGTTTCATAGCAGCCATAATTGTTGATGCACCAGCACCTTCTGCCAGATTGTGAGTTTTCGATAATGCCTGAAAAACACCTTCCAGAACCTCATCTTCTGACAGTAGAATAAAATCTGCCAGCTGATCCTTATAAATCCCAAAGGTTACTTCATAGGCTGATCCAGTCGCAAAGCCGCCAGCATAGGTATGATTTGGAGCTTGAATCATTTCACCGGATTTCCAGGATAAATAAGCAGCTTTTGAGGCCTCTGCCTGTACAGCAAAAATTTCTATATCAGGGTTAATCGTTTTTAGCACAGTAACAGCGGCTGCTAACTCGCTGCCTCCGCCAATAGGAAGGATAATCGCATCCAGATCCGGCAGTTCTCTTATTATCTCAATAAACTCTGTACCAACTCCATTGATCAAATGAGGTTCGTTTGCAGCATGAATATAGTAAAGCCCCCTTTCTTTTTGTATCTGGCTGCCAAATTCAGCAGCTTGATCAAAATTTTCTCCGGCCTCTACTAAAATTGCTCCCGTATCCTTAATAAGCTGATTTTTCTCCGGATTATTCCCTTTAGGAACAACGATCGTGGCTTCAATTCCAGTCAGCTTCGCTGCAGTGGCGATAGAAATCCCATGATTTCCGGTTGTAAAAGTGATCACACCTCTCACGTTTTGCTGTTTTAAATGACTCATGAGATTCAGTCCGCCGCGAATCTTAAATGTCCCACCCGGCAAGTGGTTTTCATGCTTGATATAAATATCAGCTCCAACCATATTTGAAAGGTTTTGATAATGATAAAGTGGAGTTGGCCGAATAAATTGATACACCACCTGTTCAGACCGTATCGCTTCCTTGAGGGAAATGGGATACTCCTTATTTCCAGCAGTCATATTTACAGTTGTCATATTCTATCTCCATTCTATTAGTTTGTGTGTTTCAAATCCGCCATACAATAGAATCATCATACCCTTGCTTTTATAACCATACAATGTTACTATTGTATGGAATACAATTATTAAGGAGGTGCAGAATTGCCTGTTAATTCATTTGAGAACTTTCCTATGTCTTGGAAACCTGATAGGGCTGATTTAACAAAACCACTTTATTTATCCATAGCACTTTTACTAGAACGAGATATTGTATCAGGCAAATTGCCGCCCCATACAAAGCTGCCACCACAAAGAGAACTGGCTGATTTCCTGGATGTAAACCTCAGTACAATTACAAAATCCTATAAGATATGTGAACTAAGAGGCTTGCTCTACGCCACCACTGGTAGAGGGACATTTGTCTCTCCAAGCGTCAATTTACCCAACGTTGTAGTGAATCATGAGGAAGCTTTCAATTATATAGAAATGGGTCCAAATGCAGCCGCCCATTTAGAATACAGTCATCCGTTAGGAACTGCATATCAAAAACAAGCAGCGCAAAGATGGCTCAAAGGATTTCATCTGGAGGTGGAGAGTGACAACATTGCCATCGCTTCCGGTGCGCAAAACGCCTTAGCAATCACTTTAATCTCTTTATTTGAAGCAGGAGATAAAATTGCAACAGACCAATTTACACATCCAAATTTCATAAACTTAGCGAAACTGCTGCATATTCAGCTTGTTCATGTTGAAGGTGATGAAAACGGAATGTTGCCGGATGCTCTAGAAATAATATGTAAAACAAATAGCATATCCGGTATTTATCTCATGCCCAACTACAGCAATCCCACCTGCATCACGATTCCAGTAAAACGCCGAAAAGAACTGGTAAGTACCATCCAAAAGCATCATCTGACTTTACTAGAAGATGATGTTTATGCTTTTTCACTTCTTCAAAAATTAGAACCGCTTACCTCTGCCATTCCAGATCAGTCCGTCTATATCTGCAGCACCTCAAAATCACTCTGTGCAGGTCTGCGGGTTGCATTCTTTGCTTTTCCGACGAACTTTCGAGAAAAAATCATAAACGGCATATATAATATCAACTTAAAAACATCTTCCCTAAACGCTGAAATTATTGCCGAACTAATATTTAGTGGAGCTGCAGAAAAAATTGTCCATACAAAAATAGATCTAGCAAAAGAAAGAAAGGATATTTTTTCAAGGTATTTTCCACCCTCATTAACAAGCACAGACAATGTATGCTTTTTCCAGTGGCTTCCACTACCAGAACATATCGATGGAAAGCTCTTTGAAGAAGCTGCAAAATTTCATGGTGTAAACGTATTCTGCTCTGATCGATTTACAGTGGGCCATACCTCGCACAAGTCCTATATCCGTCTTGCACTTTCTTCACCGACCGATACAACCGAACTGGAAAAAGCTTTGCGGATGATTAAGACTTTGTTGGATCATTAAAATGTCTTACCGCTGCTAACCAATTTGGCGTCGCAGCTATCTTGTCCGGGGCAGGGCTGCTGGCACGATTGAGTCTGCACATGATTCTGTATTTTGGAAGGAAACTTCTCAAATCCTCAGCAGCTTCCCAGATAGATGGATAAAAAGAGCTTTCCACCACTACGAAATGGGAAAAGCTCTTTCATGTTTTCTGTTAATTATTTTATTGCTTCAGCCGGCTTTTTTACTCTTCTACATAGCTGCTGGCTGTGTCGAGACCTATCATATTGAGGCTTCCGTCCCAGGTGACAGCAAAATCAATGATTTTACCGATATCTCTCAATTTAAAATAATTGTTGCCGTCTATGTTGTATGCTGTCAGCTGCACTTCTTCACCATTAAGATAGATCTTGGATGCAGTGAGCTTTGCTTGTTTTGCTGCCTTATTCCCTGATACAACCAACTCTTTTCCATCAGGTGTATAAGCAGAATTTGATGTAAGGTTGATAGCGTTTTTGGCACCATCCCAGCCCACTTGGAACTGCTTGCTTGATCCATTGACAGCCATAGCAAGATCTCTTAGCTTGAAGTAGTTATTTCCACCTATGTTATAAGCTTCAAATGCTACTGATTTGCCATCAACCATAACCTTTGAACTGGTTGGATTTGCTGTAGCAACTGCTGCATTTGCAGGCTCTTCCGCATTGGGCTTATCCTGAGATTCTGCTGCTTTTGCATTATCATCAAATACTACATACAAGTTCTCAACGATATATATTTCGTTAATATCTTTATCATATACTGTAAAACCAAAGGAGAAAATCTTATCTTTGCTTATGGACTTCAGGTCGCTGCTGATTGCCAGATCATACATTAATCTTCCATCTTTAAACTGTTTATCAACTTCTGAGATCGGATCTTTATCTAAAATTCTAGGGAAAGAGAAGATTGAATCAGCTTTTTTATCTGTCGTTACAATTTCAAATAACGGATACTTTCCATTGCTATCCTTATTTGGAGTCTTCATAACTAATACACTGACGTCTTCATCGTATACTGTTTCGGTTCTTACATCAATAAAGCCAGGAACTATAATTTTGTAGCCTGACTCATCATTAACCAAAGATATTTCCGTACCTTCCACCCCTGCTGCAAATACTGGAATAACTGCTAGACTTGAGATAAGCATTGCTGTTAAAATGATCCTGAAAAATACCGATACTTTTTTCATTGTTACCTCCAATTACTATTAATACAATTTATACATATA
>JAQSXD010000162.1 GCA_029266295.1 Bacillota bacterium
TAGGCCCAGTACTTCACCGATGTCTGCAAGCTTCGTACTCCGCATTACGATTTCATTTTCTCCCGATTCCAGTGTAATTTCATAATGCATGCCCTTAAAGATAACAGAACGAACCACTGCATTTAATTGTCCAGCGTCAGCCGCCGCCATGCCGATATCCTCCGGCCTGACAACCACGTCCACCTCTGACCCCACAGGAAAATCATCGAGGCATGGGAATTTTGCACCGCAAAACATGACCGCCTTTTTGGCGGACATTTTGCCGTTAAAAATATTGCTTTCCCCGATAAAATCTGCAACAAATACGGTGTTGGGTTCATTGTAGATTTCTTCCGGCGTTCCGATTTGCTGGATCATTCCATCGGACATGACCACAACCTTATTGGACATGGTAAGGGCCTCTTCCTGGTCGTGAGTTACATAGATAAAGGTAATCCCCAGTCGCTCATGCATGGATTTCAGTTCCAGCTGCATTTCTTTTCGCATTTTTAGGTCCAGTGCTCCGAGAGGCTCATCCAGCAGCAAAATCTCCGGTTCGTTTACGATGGCCCGCGCGATGGCGATTCGTTGCTGCTGACCGCCGGAAAGCGTAGATACATCACGCTTTTCAAAGCCCTCCAAATCAACGATCTCGAGTGCCCGTTCTACCTTTTCCCTGATTTGTGCACCGGACAGCTTCTCCTTCCGAATCAGCGTTTCTCCGGCTTTATTCCGATAGGTTACCTCTGTTGTTTTTAATTTCAAGCCGAATGCAATATTCTCAAAGATATTTAGATGGGGGAACAATGCATATCGCTGAAACACAGTATTGATTGGCCTCTTGTTGGGCGGCATCAAACTGATATCTCGTCCGTTCAGCAGGATTTGACCTTCCGTAGGCAGCTCAAATCCCGCAACCATCCGAAGGGTTGTGGTTTTTCCGCATCCCGACGGCCCCAAAAACGTAACAAATTCGCCCTTTTTCACATCCAGGCTGAAGTCCTTTACGGCGACGACATTGTCGTAGCATTTTCTGATATTTTTGAGCTCTATGATCGATTCCATTGCATTCCTTTCTGATCTGAATCCATATTTATCTCGCAACTGCCTTTTGAAACCACTCAAGGGTAGCCTTTTTTTGCTCTTCGGGAAGCTTCTCTGCCACTTGTCCATGCAGCCATGCAAGGGTTTTATCCCTCAGATACTGTCTCATCTGATCTTCCGCTTCCAGCATGACGACTTTGATCAGGCATGGGCATTTCGTGTGGGTGTCAGGCAGGTTATTCTTATCCAGCAGCAACTCATTCTGCCTGATTTCAGCACACTGAAAAAGCGGGGATGCCCCTTCGATGGCTTCAATGATATCCCAGAACGTGATTTCCTCCGGTTTTCTCGCCAATTCGTATCCCCCGTTGACCCCTGGGATAGATTTTACAAGCCCTGATTTTCTCAGTTTTGTATATACTTTTGAAAGGTAAGTTTCGGACACGCCCTGATATGACGCCAGATCTTTTATCCCAACGGATTTTCCCGCCGGAAGATCCACCATATACAGCATACAGTGCAATGCGTACTCTACTCCTATCGAAAATTGCAAAATATCACTCCTTTTCAAATGAAAGTCTCTCATCATAGTACTGCAATCTGGCTTGCCCGTCAATAATGGCGACAAATGTTATCTATAATATATTTTATTCCTTGACACATGATCTTCTTCATGCTAGATTTAATGTAGATAACAGTTATCTATGATATACGCAATAGTTTTAAGGAGGCTATAGATCATGCTTACAGAAAAGTTTTATGAAGTACTAAAAAAGGAAGGTGTCGTTTCCATCGTATCCTGGGGGAAAGAGGAACCGCATATCGTAAACACCTGGAATTCCTATCTTGTAGTAACAGCAGATGAAAGAATCCTGATTCCCGCTTACGCTATGAGAAGGACCGAAAAAAATGTGAAAGAGAACAATCGAGTCAAGCTTGCATTGGGAAGCAGAGAAGTCATGGGGTTTAACGATTATCAGGGAACGGGCTTTGCCTTGGAAGGAACCGCAACCTATTTGGAATCGGGTGCGGAATTCGATATGATGAAAGAGAAGTTCTCCTTTTTAACAAGGGTTCTGGAGATCACGGTTACCTCCGCGAAACAGATGCTCTAACAAGAATATGATGTTTGGCGGCAAAGTACCCCGCCACGAACTTATAAGAAAAGCACAATGCCGAGGCAGAAAGCGCCCCGGCATTGTTGCTATTTATGCAGAAATCATATCAATTTTAGTATTGATCAAGCAGCGAGAAAACAATCTCACACGCTACAGAGAATATTGAATCACTTCAAGATCATCAATCCGGTTTTCACCATTTGCCAATCGAACCTGATAATACATGATGATCTTTTTTGTGTCTTCCATCTGCCCCAAATTAAATTGAATCGATTGATAATTACTTGAATCTGCCATATCCTCCAGGATCCAGGAATATCCATTCCACCTTCCTGTTGCAATTTGCTGATCCGATGCCTTGACCTCTCCGTTGTATTTGCAAGTTCCAAAATTCGTAGAGACAGTATTCTTAGCAAGATCAATTGTGATGTTGTCGATGAGTCTTAGCCCTTCCACCTGGCTGATTTTATATTGTTCTTCATCGGTTTTTTCAATGGCAATAATCCCGTCCGCCGACTTGTACATTTTGATATGGTCCGATAAGCTCAAATATTCTTCATATTCCTCTTGGCTTAATCCAAAATTGGGGTGGTACGGAAGCGGTTTGCCCTCATACTCTTGAACATAATCCGAAAGCCAATCCGGATTTGCGGCGATTCCAATTTGCAGTTTATCCATCAATTCTGTCAGTCGATCACTATCCTCAGCATTTTGTAATCCCATTGCCATCAGATCTACATTGACGGTTCCGATTGGCAGCATCTCTTCCAGTGGTATCGTATCACTGGCTCCTTCAATATCCCCAGCACCCTTGCAGCTGGTAAACGCAATCATCAAAATCAGTATTAATACGAACATTAATATCTTTTTCATTTGTTAGTGCCTCCGAATAAGAATAACAGTAGCCTAGTAACATCTTACCTTATTTTTACTGCCTGACCAATTATATTTTCGGACAACAATCGTTCTTATTTTACAAATATTTTGTTCCTCTAACCGATTCGTCCCTACTTGCGAAATAGCGGTAGAACTCCTTCCCTCTTACTTTTTGCTTATTCTTCTTTCCAAATTCCGGAAAGATTTTTGTCAATAATAAATTTTACTAGCTGCGTCCTGTTCTGCACCTCCAGTTTTTCGTATATATTATATCCATGCTTCTTCACAGTATTGAGTGCAATTCCTGCCTGCTTGGCAATATGCGCGTTACTGGAGCCCATATAAATCAAACCCATGATTTCAATTTCCCGGTTGGTAAGCTTGAATTGATTTTTCAGCATATAGGAAAGGCTCTTTTCGTTTTTTCGAATCGTTTCCGCATCCGCTTCAAACCTTGCATGCAAATGCGGTTGAAGCTGCTTTAATATATAAACGTCTCGTTCTGAAAAATCTCCGTTTCGTTCGCATTTGTACAGGCTTATGGCTCCGTGAAATCTTCCTCGGCAGGCAAGGACGATTCCCGAAATATAAACCAAATCATAAACTTTTAGATAGTTTAGGTAAAACGGGCTCTGCTTGCGAACTTCTTCGTTCAGAAGATCGGATTCTCTGTAAACAAGTGACTCCGGGCTCATGAAAACCCAATTCACATAATCCATCGGGGCAAAGATGTTCTCATACTGGTATATGAATTCCTCCTCGAACTTCTTGCTGAATTTACTCACTACGATAGGATCAACCAGCTGAGGCGCAGATGCCTTCTTGATAATGCCGATGTCGAATTCCGAAAAATCAAAATCAATAAGGTTCATAAGCTTTTGAAGAAAAGCAGTCCTCATGGAAGCTGAGTCTCTAATATTATTGATGGTAATCACCAAATCGTTGAGCTTTTCCCATTCGCTTTGTGAAAGCATAAATCTTCCTTCCTATTCCAATATGATAATCAAAGCCTATCATGTCTGGTAGTATTTGTCTACCACTAAAGTAGTATTTTTATTCCTGATAAATACCACTTAATACTGTTTTAACCCAGAAATAAAAACAGTATATTTAAGGAAAGTTATATCTAATAAAACGAGATTATTTCTTTGCCTGCATCGTTGCCGGCAATCGGAAAGAGGTGTATGAATGGTCGACTTGAAGCCCTGGGGAGAATTAAATTGTGAAGAAATCAAAGACGCTGACGTGTCCGTAATGGGCGTTCCATTTGACGGAGCAGTAAGCTGTGGGAAAGGGTCTGCTTTGGCCCCTGAAAAAATCAGAAGCCTATCCAGATATCTTCCCGCAACGACAGAAGAGGGGTTTGTGATTGATCACCTGAAGGTATATGATCACGGTGACGTTCCTTTCAGCTTGAACTGGGAAGAATATTATGCGGAAGTAGAAAAAGAAGCGCTGACTCTTTTCGGTATGGATAAATTCTGCCTGTTCTTTGGCGGAGACCATTCCGTGACGATCCCGCTGACCAGAGCTTACGGACGGCATTATAAGGGCAAGCGAATCGGCATCATTCACTTTGACTCCCATCCTGATCTGTGTGATGAGTATGATGGCTCAAAATGGTCGCACGCCTGCCCGATTCGACGAGCGGTGGAAGATGTCATCAAACCTGCAGATCTGGCCCAAGTGGGCATCAGATCCTACGAAAACGAGGAAGTGGTGTTCTACAAGGAAAACCCCGAGCTTCTTCGAATCAGAGCATACGATATTTTCTATGAGGGCTGGCAGGCTGCCTGCGAGAAACTAAAGACAAAGTTCCAAGGGTATGATGCCTTGTACATCAGTCTTGACATTGACGTTCTGGATCCTGCCTTTGCTCCGGGAACAGGTACTCCTGAAGCCGGTGGATTATCATCAAGAGAGCTTATGGAAATCATTAAGTTTCTCATGACAAATCTTCCGATTGCAGCCCTTGATCTTGTAGAAGTTTCTCCTCCCCTTGACAGCGTGAACAATATTACTTCCTGGGCTGCCCTAAAAATTGTTTATGAGGTATTTGGTAAATTGTCAAAATGGAAAATATGAGGTTTCGGAGGTATTTATGGAAAGCATAACGTCCATTCGGGAAGAACTCACGGGCAAAACAGAAATGAGCCCCGAAAATGAAAACGACTTGTTGATCAGACTGGAAGAAATCGAAAGAGACGGAAAAGTCGTTGACCCTCTGCCAAAATCGGACTGGATCGGGATTGCGATAACATTCTTTGTGCTTGGCCTCCTCCCGCTTCTGTATTATGCAATTAAGCTGTTTTAGGGAGGAAAGGAATCATGCGTAAACACGAAATGAACATCAACAGCGAAGTTCAGTTTGACCTTCTGCCAATTATGAAGAATGATCGGGAATATGGCTTTCGGGATTATTCGTTTGTTATCACCGGTTTTGCAGTCGCTACATGGTGCTTCTTGATTGGCGGCACGCTTGCACTTTTTGTAGATTTTAAGCTTGCAATCATTGCATCCATATCCGGCAATATGATTGCAATCATATTGCTCAGTATGTCAACCTCACTGCCATCTGCAAAATATGGAATAGACGGGTTCACCTCCTCTATCAGCTACCTGGGCCATAACGGAACAAAATCCTATCTTGTACTGAACGCGGTGGTTACCGTGGGCTGGACCATCGTTCTTTGTACTTTAGTTTCTCGATCAGTGATCCAGATTCTAAACTACATAACCGGCAAGGATTTTTCATCCAACTTATATGTTGTCATATTCGGCCTGATTGTTGCTCTTTTCTGCTGGTTCGTAACCCTGAGAGGACCGCACCTGATCAAGATCATGAGCACCATCGTTGTTCCGGTATTCTTAGTCGTCATTGTCATTCTTATCTTTCTCATCAGCAGAAGTGTCGGTTGGGGAGAGATCGCGCAAATGTCAGCGTTGGAGCCCTTTGATGATCCGTGGCTAAACTTCCTCATCGCCTTTGAGCTCAGCCTTGGCGCCGGTTTTTCATGGTGGCCTAACATCGGCGGCCTTGCAAGAATCTGTAAGACATCAAGGGCAGCTTTCTGGCCCAATATATTAGGACTTGTATTTGCAGCTACTGTCGGCACAGCGCTTGGAGCCGCAGCAGCTTTGCTTATTGGAGACAGTGACCCTGCCTCATGGATGATTCCGATCTGCGGAGGGGCACTTGGAATCCTTTCCTTGATCCTTGTAAGCATAGCAAATATCTCGGCAAATTCGATTATGATTTACACCACTTCGCTTGGACTTAAGCAGGTTAGGGCTTTGTTCAGGCAGAGATGGTTCATCGTAACGGCTGTTTATATGGTTCCCACTTTAATCGGACTGTTTTGGTCAAATCTGATCTATGACCATTTCTATTTTATTCTCGGCCTGGCTTGTCTGATCTACTGTCCGATTTCGATGATGGCAGTAGTGGACTTTTTCCTCCTCAGAAATCAGAAATGGGACATGAGACAGTTCTATAACAAAACTCCGGAATCAAAGTTCTATTTCTGGAAGGGCTTTAATCCTGTTGCTGTCTTTGTATTTATTACTGCCACCCCTGTTTATTACTTCTTCCTTGATCCAATCACACTGGAGTGTACTCCCGCTTTTCGATATGCCACAGCAACAGGCGCAGTTGCTGTTTATTGCGCCATCATATATTACATCCTGAGCAAAGCAGTATGCTTTAGAATGAGCAAAGGAGGATATGACCAGTAAGCTGCGGTTTGTATAAAATATCCGCCTTGTTTAAGAAGGGTCTGCAAAGTTCATAAATCAAATTAATCAAATAAGTTTTTCACTCCTGTATTGACACTTCTCCGTCATATGCTATTATATTAAATATCACAATATGCAGTATCGATTACTTGATGTAATGATTATTATTGTTATTACATATGCATACGGTGAAAACGATCGTACGGAGGGCAATATGAAATTACCATCTCTTGTAGTAGGGGACCTAACCATACAAAAACCAATTATACAAGGCGGAATGGGGATTGGCGTTTCCAGGTCCAGGCTGGCTTCAGCAGTTGCAAATGAAGGTGGCATCGGTGTCATTTCAGGTGTGGTGCTTGGATTTTTGGAACCAGATTTCGAAACCAATCCCATGGAGGCGAATATCCGCGCGCTGAGAAAAGAAATCCGTGCCGCAAGAGAATTTAGTCCAAATGGCGTGATCGGAGTCAATTTTCTGGCTGCAGTGAATGACTATGAGGAGCTCGTGAAAGCGGCAGCCGAAGAAGGGATCGATATCATCATCTCCGGTGCCGGCCTTCCCTCAAAGCTGCCCGAACTCGTGCAGGGCTACAATACGAAAATAGCTCCGATGGCTTCATCAGGAAGAACTGCCGCTGTAATCTGCAAAATGTGGGATAAGCGATACAATCGGCTCCCTGATATGATTGTTGTAGAAGGCCCGGATGCCGGAGGGCATTTAGGATTCAGCATGGAAGAATTGACATCGGAAAACAGACCCACGCTCGAGGGCGTGCTGAAAGAAGTACTGGAAGAGATACGGCCTTTTGAGGAAAAATATACAAAGAAGATTCCGGTCGCCGTCGCCGGTGGAATTTTTACAGGAGCAGATATCGCCAGATATATAAAACTCGGCGCCTCAGCCGTTCAGATTTCCACAAGGTTCATAACCACCGATGAATGTGATGCACATATCAATTTCAAAAATGCCATTATTCATGCAGAAGAAGGAGATATCGAGATCATAAAAAGCCCGGTTGGAATGCCGGGAAGGGCTTTGAAGAATCAATTTTCGGAGAAGATCAAAAACACTCCTTTAAAGATCGATCATTGCTCGGGCTGCATGAAATCCTGCCATGCGAAGGAAGCAAAATTTTGTATTGTAGAAGCGCTGATTCGGTCAGTAACCGGCAATGTTAATGACGGCTTGGTCTTTACTGGAACGAATGCGTATCGGGTCAACGAAATCATGAGTGTTCGGAATTTGATGAATGAGCTGGTCAACGAAGCAGAGAAAGCCTAATCAGA
>JAQSXD010000163.1 GCA_029266295.1 Bacillota bacterium
CCGATCAGTTCAACGTCTGCAGCTTTGCACATTGCGTCTGCCGCTTCCAGAATGAAAACCAGACCGAATGTTTCAATTAATCCTAACGCTTCAAATCTTACCATTTGTTGTCGTCCCTTTCCTTAATAAATCATATTTTGAATTCTTATCTGCCGTTCTACAGATCGATATCATGAACCGAAACGATGTCGCCAACGCCTTTGATTGGTCTTGGCATAACATTATGAGCGGTCAGCTTTCCGATTGCTGCTGCTGCTTCCGCACCTGCTTCCACTGCTGCTCTAACTGCGGCAACATCACCTTTTACCATAATGGTAACAAGTGTGGACCCAACGTTTTCATAGGAGATCAGTTCTACTTCAGCTGCCTTAAGCATTTTGTCAGCAGCTTCGATTGCAGGTACCATTCCTAATGTTTCTACAAGACCTAATGCTTCTTCACCGTAATATCTCACTTCTTCGTCCTCCTTTTTCAAGTTTCATTATTTATCTTTTCTATCAATGTTTATCAGGGAAGGGTACAGGCGCACTGCCTGCACCCTTCCCTGTAGGATTTGATTTTTTTATACCCGATTCCGATATTAATCCGGAATATAGCTGTTAATGGTAGCTGCACCTTCTTCATGCGCTCTGTAATAAACTCTCAGCTCTCCTTTAGAATCCGCATCAAATCTGGTTTCTTCCAGAAGGCCGTTTGCTTCCGCAGTCATGATGGCTTCAATTACAGCAGGCTTTTTCAGTGCCTTAAAGCTGCCGTACTCGCCTTTTAATGCATTGATTACGTCATCTGCGCAGGCTTCTTTTACCTTGGTGAAATATTTCAAAATTGCGTAATTCAGTGGTTTCATTGGATTAAGCCTCCTTCTTTCTGAACAGGTCTAATGGATTCATAGAAATGATAAGGATACCGATAACCATTACGATTGCAGCAGCCCAAGCGATAGGAGCCAGTGCCCAGCCTTCCTGACCAACGACTACGCCCAGAACGATCCAGCAGAAGAACGGTCCCCAGAAGGAGTACGCACCGTTACAAGCCATACCAAGAGCAGCTCCGCACATGCTGTTTCCTTTGTACCATAAGCTGTACGCAAATACTGCGAAGAATCCGCTGACGATGAACCAGATCATTGCAGGTCCGCTTGTGATTGCATCAACAACCAGTCCTGTGGAAAGTCCGAATCCGCCTCCTGCGATAATTCCGAAGATAGGAACTAAGATAATTAAGTTGGACAGACCGGAGGTTACCTGACGAATGGTGATTCCGATTTCATAGTCGATCATGGATGTACCATATCCGGCTACGCAGCCTTCAAGGCCCCAACCAAATGCAGCGATAAACGCAATAACGATACCCAGTGCCAGACCTGCCGGAGCATCTCCGCCAAGGCTTGTGCTTCCAATCATCAGAGTTGCACTGAAGCAGATGATGATACCAAGAATCATACGAGCATTTAATTTCTGCTTGAACAGAATTCTTGCAAGAATTGCTCCGATCGCGGGGCAAAGAGCAGTGATCGGAATAACGATAGAACCTGCCATCTGCAACGCTACAACATAAGCTGTGCTGGCAACAGGTCCGCCGATAATAGCAGCAAACATCATTACTCTTCCTGGTTTTGTCTTCAGTGTTCTGAAAAAGTCTCCCAGCTTACCTTTGAAAGCTGCGATCCCGATACACCAGATCGCACTGATCGTATCATTGATGGCGCTGCCCAGTGCTCCGAGCATGTATGTAATTACGAATGCAGACAATGCAGCCGTGTTTACTCCATACCAGTCACCCCAGATACCACTGGACATTCCAAGGGTCAAAAATGCAGAATAGAGCCCATAGCACATACCGGAAAGTATGGCTACACTAACACCCTTCTTAAAAAATTGAGATGATAACTTTTTTTTCGCAGCAACTGCAGATGCGTTAACTGATCCTGAAACTTCGCTCATAGAACAAAATTCTCCTTTCATTATTAAACGGCTTTTGCTTTGGATGTATTATCATTTATTAGAAATAATAATGACCGGTAATTATTTTGCCACGTCGGGCTGGATAAATCATAAACGTGCCACATCTAAATAATAACCGACCGCATACTTTTTTCATGGTATTAAATGAAATAGTTTACTGCATAATATCCTTTATTTTTTTTGATACAATTGCATTATCGTTATATTTTTGCACTTTAGCCAGTCAATTATTTAAAAAAATCAATTCAGGAAGCATGAAGCGTACAAGAAGAGGTCCAGACCGTTACGTCTATGTCTGCACCCGTAATTTTCAACGTTTATATGGCAATACTTCCGGAATTTTCTAAAAAAAATTATTGGATAATCTCCATGGACTCAATGGGGCAATTTGTGCGAATTGTCTGATTTTTTTATTTTTCGAAGTAAACTGCTCAAAAAAACAAGAAACTGCCATGAGGCAGCCCTGATTCGATTATCGTTAGAGGATGATTTTGCTTATCCTTTTACATAATTGATGATGCCGTTAGCCATGTAATCCGCCATATTCATGGCCTGATACTGCAATGCATCAGATAAATGAACTGATTCTTCAAAATTTCCGGTTGCGATGGCAATGGTTTCGAATACCTTTGCTTTGGCGAATTCAGCAAACAGATCATTCCAGACCTTTTCATCCCAATATGGATTAATCTGCGCCAAATATGCGCTGGTTTCATTTGTATTTCGATCAAACCTCCGCGTCGCTTCATCCACATGTTCCAGATCACCCTCCTGTTGGGCTCTGATGATATCCAGGCCGATCAGAATCTGCTCTGTAAAAAGTTGATCGATCCGGTATCCTGCTTGCGCCCCAAAAAAAATGGAAAACAGGTTTCCAAATTCATTTGGAAGATCATACAGCTTAAGTCCAACAGCTTCCACATCACCGTATCCTGATACCACGCTTGTGACAAATGCTCTGGACCACATGATAAATTCCATCCATAAGGTTCTGACCGTGTTGATGATGTTCAACTCTCCCAGCGTTATTGTGCTGTCTGTATGTTCCTCCGCCATATCAGCAAAACCCCCTTCCTATTTCATCAATTATATTATGTTTCATCTATACATATCGTTCTGCCTAAAAAAGTAGTGCGGCGATTCTTTCTACTATCAAAAAAACTTTCAGCCGCAGCCGAAAGCTTTCCAATGAAATTAGATTATGAAACTCGTATTCTACCCCTTTATGGGTGCTCCGTAGAGATTCAGTATGATTACTCCTGCAGTTATCATGATCAGTGCTGCGATTCCCGCAGGAGTAATTCCCTCTCGGAAGATGAAAACCGAGATGCATGCAGTGATGATAAGCCCTACAGCAGACCATGTGGCATAAGCGATGCTCAAATTGATTGTTAAAAGTGATTTTGAAAAAAGGTAAAAGCAGATCCCATAAGCGACAATGCTGACAATTGTAGGCAGCGGCTTGGTATATCCCTCTGAATACTTAAGATACGTCGTTCCGATCAGTTCTCCGGCGATGGCCAGTGCTAAATATAAATATCCCATAGTTCCTTTGCTCCTTTTCCCTAAAGATGCGTCCTGAGGTTACTTACTAAGGCAAACGTCTGGACATCCTGAACCTATTTCCCGTCAAACATGACAGGTAGCCCTTTGATCCGGGGATCATTAATATTGCTCATGAGATCCCGGCAATGGTTGTTGAGAAATGCGTCATTACCTGAGATCAGACCCTGACGTTTAAGTTCATCCCTCACCGTAATACAAACAGCTTCCATAACATCTGTCTTTGCCGCTGTATTCTGAGGAGTGTCCGGCATTGCAGCCAGCCGTTCCAGCATAGGCTTAATTTCTTTCAGATGATCCAATTTGTCCATACCTCGGAACATCCATTTATAAAAGGGCATATAGCTTCGGTTCAGCAGGTAGACTGTTGAGATCGTATTTTTTATAAACTCCCCGCAGGACAGATACGCTGCTGCCGTTTCTCCCCGTTTCATACATCGTACATAATTATATTGCCCAGATTGGGCCATCATGGCGATTCTTGCCGCCAGCTTCTTCAAAAGAATATCCTGAGGATAGAAATTTAAAAGCCCGCTGCGAATTCTGCTGAACTCTCCCCAATGATCAACGAAGACCTTTCCGTTGGTGGCAGTTGCCAGGCTTGTTTCCGGCACAAAGAGCCACTCCACCAGATCCTTTGGAAGATCTCCAGCGCCTGTATATTTTTTATAATATTCATCGATACTGAAGACGCCTACTCTCCCGCCCCCCTCGGCGGTTGTCTGACGGGATTGATTCCGATAGGTTTTGGGAAGCCGGTTGTACGCCTCCTGAATTTGTGCTCCTGCAGCTCTATAAATATCATCGGGCAGCCAAATACAAAACCCCGGCCCGAAATCATGGCTTTCAGAAAGTTCGTCGTCAAAGCCAAAGCACTCAGAGCCTTCGCCAACCAGACCAACCGCCATGTATTTTTCGTACTCCGGAAATTGCTCTCTGATCATGGCCCTTCCAAGTTCATCGTAATAAGCTTCCGCAAGCCCCAATCCTGTCATTCGCATATTCAGTCTGCTATTTTGCTCCCTTAGTCCTGGAAAATCAGGTGATAATTTTGTTTGTAACAGCAGATCCCTGGCTTTTTCTAAATTTTTCAGAGACACCTGGGCATAGGCACTGCTTTTCCCGTAATTTTCCGTTATAATACTTTGTGCCTTTTCGAAGAACGATACTGCTTCATCATATCGCTGCTGCCTGAAACGCAAGTCCCCGAACGAATTCAAGGTGGCGGCGTAATGAACGTTCGGTTTGCCCGGCAGCGAGGTAAAGATCCGAACTGATTCTTCCAGTGCCTCTTCAGCCTTGGCTTCCTCTTGCAAATTCAGATATCTCACTGCAAGGGTTGAGTAGGTTGTTGCTAACTCAACCTCCTGCCCTGAAAGCGCCTTCACAATCGTTAATGATTTTTCCGCATAGTTAAGCGCCCGGTCCGCCTTCCCAAGCAAATCATACACGTGGCTCATGTTATTGTATAAAGCTGCCATCCGGTAGTCATGTGTGAGACCCTTTTTCTTGAAGATCTCTGCAGCCTGCTCATAGAGTTCCAACGCCTTTGAGGCTTCTTTTCCTTCCGAATGAACGCTGGCCAGATTCAGCAATGTTGTTCCATGCTGCTCAGTATCCTCCATCCCAAGAAGACGAATTGTCTCCAGCGCCACGCGGTAAACCTTCTGTGCCTCCTCCAGCCGTCCGGTAACACGAAAAACGCCGCCGAGTTCGTTTGCAAGGGAAATCAGTGCAGGAAGGTCATTGTCCTTCTGCACCTGTTCCATGGTCCTGATAATATAATTTTCCGCTTCTTGGATCGTTCCGCTGCGGAATAGCGCATCTAGTTTCTGATAAAAATTTTCCGGTTTCATCTCGAAATCCGCCTTTTATTCGCCCATTTTTGCTTCTGCGTCATCGAGAGAAGCATACCCATACATTATAACCATTTTATCCTTCACCAGAAAAGCAAAGTTTGTTCCGCTCTCCTTACAACCCCGGATATAATCGGCGAAGTGTCTCAGGGTGTACTTAGAATAGGTTCTCAATTCTCCCTTGGTATAGGTTTCCGCAGAAGTAGCTGCCGCATTGTCTTTTGCTGCCTCAATGGGTCTTCCTTTTTTTCCAATTTTGGGATATCTTGCAGCAAATTCTTTGTCACAGTCTACCAGATATGCTGCAATTTCATCGATAAGTCGTCTTGTTTCCTCATCAATTGCAGGCAGATAGGGCTGCAGCTTAGTATTGAAATATTCCGGATCGGTGTACTCCATCATGTAGGCATACTTCTCCGTGATTAAATTCCGCTCCGCATTCATGGCTTCTTCCAAATCCCTTACGTAACTGAGAATCATGCTGTTGCTCCAGGCGTTATAATAGGAATATCGCATAATATGAAAGGTGTGCCAGTCCTCCTGGCATTGGGCCTTTCCATCGGCGCTTCCGACCCTCTGAAACATATCCCACTCAACTCTCAGCAATCGTTCAATAATAAAGTTCCGTTTTTCGGGTTTCATTGTATCATACATAAAAGGAACCTCCTTCTTTTATCTCCTTGGATTTCTATCTGATTCTTCATTCTGGTCTTCGTTCTGTTTGGATTTAACTGTATAATAGCATATTTCCATTTCAAATCAACGGAATTGAAAAATTGCTAGTTTTAATACAATGAAAACTGGAGGGAATACAAGGAATGAATTTTTATGCACAAGAATGTATATTATGTATTGAGATTTGATGTAAAATCTGTTATGATATATGGAAATATTTAAGTGCGACAGGAAAGGAAACTGTATGATTATCAGAAAGGCCAGATTGTCCGACTCGGAGGCAATACATAAATTAGTGTATCATTATGCAAAGAAAGGTTTAATGTTAGCGCGCTCCAGAAGCGCCATTTATGAGGATATCAGAAATTATTCCGTTATGGAAGAGGACGGCGAAGTGGTGGGAATCGGTGCCCTTTCGATCCTTTGGGTTGATCTCGCTGAGGTAAGAACACTTGCTGTTAAGGAGCGCTTTTCAGGACAAGGCGTCGGAAAAAAGCTGGTACAACATTTTTTAGAAGAAGCAAAAGAATTGGGCATACAAAAAGTATTTACCCTTACGTATCAGACTGCATTCTTTGAAAAATGCGGATTTAAAGAGATTAGCAAGGAAGGCATGCCTCATAAGATCTGGAAAGATTGCTTGAACTGTCCAAAGTTCCCCAATTGCGATGAGGTTTTGATGGAGATGGAAATCAAATAAAAGCGGAGACCTCCGAAAGACGGCTTTAGGCAGCCTTTTCGAAGGTCTCTTTTATATTGCTGTTTTAGAGATTTTCTCTTGCCATGAGCTTATAAAGAATCTGCGCCATCTCTGCTCTTGTCGTAATTGTCCCTGGACGCAACATCTCATCCTTACCGTTCAAAACGCCTGCCTTTACCAGCATTTCCATGGAAGTCCTTGCCCAGGAGGCAATCTGCTCGTGATCCCCAAATGCTGACAACGATTTTCCATCGTCAGCTGCCGGTAATCTGCCCATCTTATCAAGAACATTATAAAGAAGGGTGACCATCTCCTGACGGCTGATCTTCCGCTCTGGTCCAAATAAATTACCACCGATTCCATTGGTGATTCCCATGCCCTTTGCCGCAGCAAGATATCCGGTGTAATACCCGTTTCCTGCATCAGAGAAATTGTACAGAGGATTCTCATCTGGTTCAAGTTCATATGCCCGCATGAGCATTACGATGAATTCACCTCTGGCCAGACTGGTATCGGGAAGGAAGAATCCGTTTCCAGTGCCCGTGACGACTGCTCTGGCTGCAAGGAAGCTTACGGCATCACGATACCATGCAAGCTCATCCACATCCGAAAAGCTTTTGTCATGATAACCGACTGCATATTGGCTGAAATGCGTAACGGTGAAGCTTACCATACCCGAAGCCGGATCATAAAATCCATTGGGAATACAGATCTTAGCGCCGCTTCCATCCAGATACCAAATCACGATCTTTTCAGGATTCCTGCGTTCTTCCGCTGTGGGCTGGTACGGAATGCTCGCTCTGACGGGAGCATCAATGTTGCTCCATGCTGTTTGCTTTCCATCCAAGGTTAAGGCAAGCTGAATCAGTGGTCTGCCCCCAATTGCTTCTTTTTCTTCGTAACTCAGTCCATCCTTGCTTCCTGCCCCAATGGTGATGCCTACTTGTTTTTTTCCCACATCTTGATCATTGGAAAGCATGTTTTCCGGTATTATGAGGTTTCCGTAGTTTGTTTTTATAGTCAGTCTGCCTTCCCCCATGCTCTGAGAAATGGAGCGCGCAGGAAGTGCAAGGGTAAAACTGCTCACACCCGGAATCTGAGGGACAGCGATTATAGAAGTGCTCCCTTTCTGAAAGTATGTCTCTGTATTTTTTGCATCAAGCTGAACCAAGCCATTCATTTTTTGCGGATCCACCGCCACCGGCAACGTAGTAAGCTGGGTCTTTCCTTTTAGCACATCTGCCTTGGGTCCGGTGTGTCTGGAGGATCCGCTACCCTGAATGTCAGCATGAGAACCTGGGAGGCCGCACCTTCCGAATCTACCGCATAATAACGAAGGTTATGATCTCCCTCCCCAAGAACCCCCCTTAATGGTGAGAGCGAAAATAATTGGAGTCCGGGTGCTGCGGGATAGATGCATGCAATAGAATAATCCCCATTGTCCAAAGAGCTGTATATCTTTGTATTTGGTGTATTTTCTTCATCCGTCACAGTAATGGAGTAGGGGTAATCCATGCCGAAATACACAGTTGAGTAGTTCCAGTCAGCAGCAATCACAGGGGCCTTGTTTTCTTCCGGCTTCTCAATTACCGGACCAATGGCATCACTTGCCGCAGGCTTACCAATTGTTCCATCCCCATCCTGAACCGTGACCTCAAACTGAAGCCGATAACCCACATCAGCAGAAGTAACCTGATAATTCGGACCAGAGGCACCGATGATTTCCTCCGAGGTAACAGTTTTTACATGCGTAAAGCCCTGGTATCCACTCTCCCCATTCTGTGACCACGTTGCAGGATCACTGTCTACAATCGTATAGGTTCCAGCCGGAAGAACAATTTGGGGTGATACCACCCAGTAGGCGTTATGCACGCCCATATATCCGGCAAGACCCTGGGCCTGCCATGGGCCAAAAATTCTGCCATCCAAATCACGAAGGCTGATTTCTCCGACTGGCGAGCTGCCCTGCCCATAATTCCAGTGATAATTCTGAATGCTGCTGATCAACGTATCCTCCCCAATGGTAAATACGGTATCCGCAGAGGGACCATTTCCTACTCCACCGATATTTTCATTGGTGAACACAGTGGTCTCATCTGCTGAAATTCTCAGCCAGCGGAATGATGTGCCACTCTCTTCTGCTTCTGCTCGATGAAAATCATAGCTGCCCGTCAGCACCTCACCCTCAACAGCACTGCCGCTGATGGATACATTAGAGGCCCATATTTCAGAAAGAGCCCCATTATAAATGTCATTTGCTGAAAGGGTGATCGGTCGGAACCGAAGGATCTTGCCTTCTGCATTTGCCTCATACACAGCCAGATATTTGTTTGTGGAAGAATCAACTCCCAAGATGTCTGCTCCGGCAGTATATGAATTGACAACACCATCCCCAGAGGGCTCAGGACTCAGCAATACCGGTTCATCCGGTGCCGAAGATGAGACCTTAACAACAAGATGGTTGCCGCTTCCTGACGCAGCACTGATGCACGTACTCCCATCTGCCGTCCCGGGGGCTACTGACGCGGATAACGCAGCCGCGGTGGTGTTTCGAATCGTCAGATTGGGTGTATTGCTGAGAGAAACCTGCCCTTCGGTATTTTCAAATATCATACAATGATCAACAGTTATCGTTGCAGTGGAATTTTTCATATGAATGCCGTATTGGGGATTATCGTGAATGCTGCTGTTTTCAAGTGAAACCGTACCGGAAGCGCTATCAATGCGAAGGCCGTGAACACGGCTGTATCCGATATCGCAGCCCTTCATTGCGATAGTTCCGCTTGTAAGAATCGTAACGGCGGAATTGTGGGAGGAGCCATATCCATATCCCCATGATTCGCCGGCATATCGCAGAATGCCATAGTCAAGCTTCCCTGCTCCCGCTCCCTCAAACCGGATTCCACACCATTTATTGTTTTCCGGGAGCGTAGCACTTCCGTTCCCATTGGTATCCCCGCTTGCATTTTGATCATCATCATGGTAGGAGGTGAAATAGATCGACTGATCTGCATTTCCCGTGGCCTCAAGGTTACCAAAGACACGAAGATATTTGGGACCGTTGAATTTTAATATCGCTCCGGGAAGAATGGTCAGAGAGAAACCCTCATTTACGACAACATCTGTATTGATGATATAAGGAAATGCCGAACCCAAAACCGTATCGACGCTGATGGAACCGCCCAACAACCAAATTCCGCCCGCTCCTGCATTATCTGCTCCGATACTTGTTCCGGCAGCTGATGTACCAAGTCCAATGCTTCCGGAGGTATTGGTCCCGAAAGTATTTCCGGAAATACCGCCCGGGAGCGCAGCGCCTTCCACGTAAAGACCATATCCCCCATTTCCAGTGAAGCTGTTCCCACTGATGGACGGACTGCTGTTCTTACTGTAAATCCCATGGCTGCCATTGTTTTTGATTGTATTGTTTGTAAGGTTTATATCGCCTGTTCCGTTCTCCATTCGGACACCATAAAGGCGGCTATAGCTCAGCTCACTGTTGCTGATTTCTGCATTTGCGCCAATGTTGATTATGATTGGCGCATTGTAGGTGTTCCAGCCACCCCAGTTTCCACCGGCATATTTGAGGATGCAATGATCAAACAGAGCCTCACCGTTGGCGCTATACCCGACAATGATGCTCGACCAGCCAGCGGCGGCCGGTGCTGTCGCATTTCCGTCACCGTTGGTGTCTCCTCCTGCGGTGTCATCTCTGAAATCGGTAAAGTAGATTTTCTTCTCAGCCGTACCGCGGGCATCTAATGTTCCGTCGATTAAAATCCTGAATCCCGATTTGACCTTTATAACCATTCCGGGCTTGATGGTAAGCGTTTTGCCTGCAACAACGTGCAGATCACCGCTAATTATATAAGGAAAGCTCGATCCCCAGGTGGTATCATCGCTAATGGCGCCACCCACCCAGATTCCTTCTACTCCAGCATTGTCCGCTTCAATACTCGTTCCGGAGGCCTTTGCGGCAAGGACAATGCTGCCGGACTTGTTGCCTTCGAAATCATTTTCGGAAATGTTACCGGGAAGTGCAGTCCCTTCCACATACAGTCCGTATCCTCCGTTGTCTGTGATGCTGTTTCCATCGATGCTCGGGCTGCCGTTCTTGCTGAAAATACCGTGGCCGCCATTGTTTTTTATCACATTGTCTGTCAGACGAATCGTGCCTGTCGCGTTCTCAATTCTGATACCATAAAGCCGGCTGTAGCTCAGTTCACTGTTGCTGATTTCCGCATTTGCACCAAGATTGACGATGATCGGTGCATTATAGGTATTCCAGCCTCCCCAGTTTCCTCCGGCATATTTCAGTATACAATGATCAAGCAGAACCTCGCCGTCTGCACTATATCCCACAAGGATG
>JAQSXD010000164.1 GCA_029266295.1 Bacillota bacterium
TCCAACCGCCAACGGAAGGCCTGGAATCCACCATGTGATCGCAAGAACACTGAAGGACTCCGTATGCCGTTACAAGACCATGCAGGGATTTGAAGTCAAAAGAAAGGCCGGCTGGGACACCCACGGACTTCCCGTTGAGATAGAAGTGGAGAAACAGCTGAATATGTCCGGAAAGCAGGACATTGAAAAGTTTGGAATCAAGGAATTCAATCTAAAGTGCAAAGAATCGGTCTTTACCTATGAGCGCCAGTGGCGGGAAATGACAAAACGCATGGGTTACATCATCGATCTTGACAATCCGTATATTACACTGGACAACAATTACATCGAAAGCGGCTGGTGGATTTTAAAGGAATTCTTCAAGGCCGGCTTAATCTATGAAGGACATAAAATTCTTCCATATTGCCCGCGCTGCGGAACGGGACTTGCTTCTCACGAAGTGGCTTTGGGATACAAGGAAGTGAAAACCAATACGGTCGTTGCCAAGTTCAAGCGCAAGGATGCCAATGAGTATTTCCTCGCATGGACCACAACTCCATGGACGCTGGCATCCAACGTTGCCCTGACCGTCGGTGCGGATATCGACTATATTAAAGCGGAGCAGGAAGGCAAGGTTTATTACCTTGCAAAGGCACTGGCCGACAAAGTGCTGGGAGCGGACTCCTATCAGATCCTAGCTGAAATGAAGGGAAAAGAACTGGAGCACGTCGAATACGAACAGCTCATGCCCTTTATCCAGGTGGATAAGAAGGCGTTTTTCGTGACCTGTGCCGATTATGTCACCATTGAAGACGGTACCGGTATCGTTCATACCGCTCCTGCCTTCGGGGAAGACGACTACAATACAGGCAGAAGATATGATCTTCCTGTACCAAATCCTGTGGATGAGCAGGGTAATTACACAGAAACTCCATGGGCAGGCAGATTTGTTCTCGACCCCAATCTTGACGTAGACATTATCAAGTGGCTGGCGTCCGAAGACAAAATCTATGCCAAGGAGAAGATGGAGCATAACTATCCCCACTGCTGGAGATGCGGAACTCCTCTGATCTATTATGCAAAGCCCAGCTGGTACATTGAAATGACCAAGCTGAAGGATCAGCTTGTGGCAAATAATAATGAAGTGAATTGGTTCCCGGATTTCGTGGGAGAAAAGCGCTTTGGCAACTGGCTGGAAAACGTCAATGACTGGGCAATTTCCAGAAATAGGTACTGGGGAACACCCATCAACATCTGGAAATGCGAATGCGGCCATCTGGAATCCATCGGTTCCAGAAAAGAACTGGTGGAAAAGGCCATTGAAACCATAGACGAGAGCATTGAACTTCATCGCCCTTATGTGGATGATGTTCACATCAAGTGCGAAAAATGCGGAAGCACCATGTCCAGAATCCCTGAGGTTATGGACTGCTGGTTTGACAGCGGAGCAATGCCATTTGCGCAGCATCACTATCCGTTTGAAAACAAGGAGAAATTTGACGAGGAGCTCTTCCCGGCAGACTTCATCTGTGAAGGAATTGATCAGACGAGAGGGTGGTTCTATTCCCTGCTGGCAATCTCAACCTTTATTAAGGGAAAAGCGCCATACCGCAATGTTCTGGTCAACGACTTGATCCTTGATAAAGAAGGCAAGAAGATGTCCAAGACAAAGGGCAATACCGTTGATCCCTTCCAGCTCTTTGACAAATACGGTGCAGATGCAACCAGATGGTATCTGCTGTATGTGTCTCCTGCCTGGTCACCAACGAAATTTGACGAGGACGGATTGATTGAAGTTGTAGGCAAGTTCTTCGGAACATTGAAAAATGTTTATAATTTCTTTGTACTTTATTCCAATCAGGATGGGATTAATCCGAAGGAATTTGACATTGAATACAGCAAGAGACCAGAGCTGGATCGCTGGATTTTATCGAAATTCAATGGTCTGGTCAAGGATGTCACCGAGGAAATGAACCGCTATGATCATATGAAGTCTGTCAGAAAGATTCAGGACTTCGTCAATGAGGATCTTTCCAACTGGTATATCAGAAGAGCCAGAAGACGGTTCTGGGGAGAAGAACTCACCGATGACAAAAAGGCTGTTTATGCTACAACCTATGAGGTTCTTGTGGGTCTGGCACAGCTCGCGGCTCCTTTTGCTCCATTCATCACCGATGAGATCTATAAAAAGCTGACAGGAGAAGAATCGGTTCACCTTTCCTTCTATCCTGTAGCTAACGAGAAGTGCATCGATGAAAACGTGGAAGCCAGAATGGATCTCGTGAGAACGCTGGTCGGACTTGGCCGCGGTGCGAGAGAAAAAGAAAGAATCAAGGTCAGACAGCCCCTTCAGAAGATTCTTGTGGACGGTAAATATGAAAGTCTCATCGGCGATATGATGGACCTGATCACGGAAGAACTGAATGTGAAGGTAGTTGTTTTTGAGAAGCAGCTTGATCAATATATGAACTTCGGTTTAAAGCCAAACTTCAAGGTTGCCGGTCCTGCTCTGGGAGCAAAGATCAAAGCCTTCGGAGGAGCACTTGCCAAAGCTGATCCGCTGCTTGTCGTAGAACAGATGGAGAAAAACGGCGAGGCTGTTATCAGCATTGACGGGGAAGATACCACCATTGCAAGAGACTTTATCGATATTCAGATTTCGGCTAAGGAAGGCTTTACGGTGTCCATGGAGAACAATGTCTTCACAATTCTGGATACCACCATTACACCGGAGCTGGTTTCCGAAGGTCTGGCCAGAGAGATGATCTCCAAGGTTCAGCAGCTGAGAAAGCAGAAGGATTTTGAAATGATGGACCAGATCAAGATTGCTTATCAGGCAGATGAAGAGGTTCAGGCTGCGCTGGCAGTGCATAAGGATTACATTATGAAGGAAACCCTCGCTGTGGATCTGATCGAATCGGCTGCGGAGCTTCCTATGTATGATCTGAATGGACATAAGACGGGGATTGATGTAGAAAGAATTTAATTAAGGGTAGGCGCCAGTTCGGTATGCTACCTAGGGAACCGCTCGCTTTGCTCGGACGGTTCCTTATGGCAGCAAACCGAACTGGCGCTTTTTATTCAATTCTCCGGGGGAAAACCGCTCGCTTTGCTCGGACGGTCCCCAACGGCAACACACTGACTGGCGCATTTAATAAATTCTCCAGGGAAGGACGTGCGAATCAAAGGGAAAGGGGATTGCGATAATTATGGGGATGAAACGAGATAATATCCATGGAAACGGATTTTTTAGAAACGGAAAAAAATATCATGATGGTTTGAGGCCTGTTGCGAGGAGTAAATACAGGCTGCTGGCGGGAAAAGCGTACTATACGTTGTCGCGGTATCGGCTCTGGTATTCGGGGGGAATAAAGTTTGCAGGCAAGGGGGCGGATGACAGATTACCCTACGAGTGTTTCTCACATGGGACGCCATTGTTTCGCGAACTGAAAGACGTGGATGACCAGTATCAAATCAATAAGGTTATCAATCTTCGGCTGGCGGTAAGCCGTATGAATGGATTGATTTTAAACCCGGGTGAGACCTTCAGCTATTGGAAGCTCATCGGAAAACCCAGCGGAAGGAAAGGCTATGTGCCAGGGATGGTCTTATACTGCGGCACCTATCGCATGGGTGTTGGCGGGGGCTTATGCCAGCTCTCCAATCTGCTTTACTGGATCACACTGCATACACCCCTTACTGTGGTCGAGCGTTATCGGCATTCCTATGATGTTTTCCCCGATTCTAACCGAACGCAGCCCTTCGGAAGCGGGGCGACATGCTATTACCCGTATCGGGATCTCATGATCAAAAACGATACGGATCAGAAGTTTCAACTGTTGGTTCAGGTTGGAGAGACTCAATTGGAAGGGTGTTGGCGGACACAAAAGCCGATTCCTTACCGATATGAAATCATTGAAAAGAACCACATCATGAAAGCGGAATACTGGGGCGGATTCAGCAGACATAATGAACTCTACCGGAAACGATTTTCAAAGGATGGTGTGTTCATTGATGAAGAGTACATAACGGAAAACCATGCGCTGATGATGTATTCTCCCTTTTTGTCTGAACAAAAAGAAATTACTACATAAAGATCAGTTTCCGACCGGCTCCTGCGGCAGACTGCCGTTTCCAAATTGGTTTGGTTCAGACAAAATGCTCCGGATTCTCTCCGGAGCATTTCATGATTTACCTGTTATCGACCTTCTCAGGGTACATATCGTGCTGATACAGCCGATTTTTCGCAAGGGTCGCCCATTCGGTGCCTTTTCTGCCATAGTTGCAGTACGGGTCAATAGAGATCCCTCCGCGTGGGGTGAACTTTCCCCAGACCTCGATGTATTTGGGATTCATCAGCTTGATGAGATCCTTCATAATTATGTTCATGCAGTCCTCATGAAAGTCGCCATGATTTCTGAAGCTGAAAAGATATAGCTTTAGAGATTTGCTTTCCACCATAAAAACGTCAGGAATATAGGAGATGTAAATAACTGCAAAATCGGGCTGTCCCGTTATAGGGCAAAGGCTTGTAAATTCGGGACAGTTAAATTTCACGAAGTAGTCATTGTCCTGATGCTTATTTTCAAAGGTCTCCAGCACATCAGGGGTATAGGAGAACTGGTAGTCAATCTTTTGATTTCCTAAAAGTGTGATCCCGTCATTCTGATTCATTTTGCTTACCTTCTTTCATTCATTCTTTCTTGCTTACTTCCTTTTTCCTTACTTTTTTTTCTTTCTACCTTTTTATTCATTCATTCCCCTTACGAGAAACGGATTGCGCTAACGGAACAATCTGAACAGAACTGCTCCATACTTTAATTGCTGTTCATCAGTCTTGTCAGTGGTTTTTCCAAATACTTTACGATGAGAACGCCGGTTATAGCAGGTAAAATCTGACCCAAACCAATGCTTATGACAAGCACTTGATATGGAACATGAAGCAGGTAAGAAAGCCAGATTGGAACCAGCAGCGTGGGAACGAGCAGAATCGGAAGCGCCACAAGATAAACGCTGATCTTTTTCATATACCAGCAGCCTCCTGCTGTAAGAAGTCCGGCAATAAAGCCGCCGATCATGTCGGGCAGCCCAAGCCCGCCCATCAAAGTATTGCTTAGAAAATTGGCCAGTCCCATGGGGAGAATCAGAAATGGATAGATGGATGCAAGGGCATAGATGCTCGTGGCAATTCTGATCTGATATTGGCCGAAGGCAAAGCTCTGGGTGGTGAACATCACGGCAATGTATGCCGCGATAACAATAGCGGAAATGGTAATTTGTTTTGTCTTAGATAATTTAATTTCAGGCATAAAAAATGCTCCTTTCATTGATAAAAGAAGCGAAGAACCATCCGGAAAAACGGCACAGGGCTAGGATTCACCAATTTGAGAGCTAGCCGAAGGATTTGCGCTATAGGCAATTCAATAAAAGTAAAAGGACGAAAAAAAGCGCCTGGAAGCGCCTGTTGATTTCAGCCAAATAGCAGTTCCTAGTTTTGTTTAGAGACAGGATGGATTTCGAACTGTCTTTTATTATTTTTTGTTATTGTATCACAGATATGCACTTTAATCAAGGCGAAATCCTTTGGAAGGAAACAAAATGCTGCATATTATGGCTATATTTGCAAGGGAACAAAATGATTGGTATTCTAGTCAAACTAACAAAGAAGAACCAATCTACATAACATCAGCGTACTTCCAGGAAAGCAAAAAATTGTGAAAGAAATAGCAGAATGAAAATGTCAGAAAATTTGTTACAAATCCGCTAAACTGGCTATAATATATTAAAACGTAAAGGGGGAACTATCGTATATGCAAAAGCTCTTTACTGAGTTTCAAGTGAAAAACCTAACGCTCAAAAACCGGATTGTAATGCCGCCAATGTGTATGTACTGTGCACCGGAAACCGGACATGTCACAGATTGGCATGTGGTTCACTACGGGTCAAGGGCTATAGGGGGGTCAGGGCTAATCACAGTGGAGGCTACAGGAGTATCTCCCGAAGGCAGACTGACGTCAAACGATCTTGGGATATGGGATGATTCTCATGTCGAGGGATTATCTCGAATTGTTTCTGCCATTCACGATGGAGGCGCAAAGGCAGCAATTCAGATCAATCACGGCGGAAGGAAGTGCGAAGCCAAGGGTATGCAGATTGAAGCACCCTCTCCCATTCCCTACGAGGAGGGAGGAACGGTACCGAGAGAGATGACAAAGCAGGATATTGCTGATACGGTACTGGAATTCAAAAACGCTGCAATACGGGCAAATCAAGCTGGCTTTGATCTGATTCAGGTACATGCTGCTCACGGCTACCTGCTTAGTGAATTTTTATCTCCGCTAACCAATAAAAGGACCGATGCGTACGGAGGTAGCTATGAGAATCGGGTGCGTTTTCTGGGTGAGGTTTTGGATGCGGTCCATGAAGTATGGCCTGCTGAAAAACCCATTGAGGTCCGTATCAGTGCGGAGGATTATCAGGACGGCGGAAACAAAGCTGAAGATCTGGGGGCAATGCTGAATCTGGTGAAGCATAAGGGAATTGACACGATTAATGTCAGTACCGGAGGCGTGGTTGCTGTAGTGCCGAAAACCTACCCCGGGTACCAGCTTCCACATGCAGAGAAGATAAAGAGTATTACCGGTCTTCCAACGACCTGTGGTGGATTAATTACGAAAGCTGAGGAGGCAGAACGCCTTCTGCAGGAGGGAAAAGGGGAGCTGGTTTATCTGGGGCGTGAGCTGCTGAGAAATCCATACTGGCCCCTTTATGCGGCTCTGGAGTTGAATTTTGATATTCCTTGGCCGAAGCAGTATGAACGCGCAAAACCCAGAAGATAGCATAAAGAGGATATTATGCAGAAAGGGGGTGACATGAACCATTAGAGATCTGACAGAAATCGGGGGGCAAAAGGGAATGACTTATAAAAGAATTCCTGACCATATCGGTGTGATACCTGACGGCAACCGCAGATGGGCAGTGGCAAAAGGAATGGAAAAGAAGGACGGATACCACTATGGTATCAGCCCGGGCTTCCAGCTTTATGAACTGTGCCGCGATTTGGGGGTAAAAGAACTTACTCTCTACGGGTTTACAACCGACAACACAAAGAGACCAGCCGTTCAGAAAGAAGCGTTTCAAAAAGCCTGTGTAGATGCGGTAATGGATCTTGCAGACAGGGATGCGGAGCTGCTGGTGGTGGGAAATGCGGACTCGCCCTGTTTTCCGGAGGAATTGATCCCGTTTACCAATCGGGTAAAATTCGGGGAGGGCAGAATCAAAGTCAATTTTCTTGTTAACTACGGCTGGGAATGGGATTTGAATCATCAAGGCGGATTGGCTTCAAAGGATATTTCCAGAATGGACTTAATTATACGATGGGGAGGCAGGCGCAGACTAAGCGGCTTTCTTCCGATACAGTCTGTTTACGCAGATATGTATGTACTGGACGAGTTATGGCCGGACTTTGTGCCGGAACAATTCTTTAAAGCTTTAGATTGGTACCAGATCCAAGATGTCACCTTGGGTGGCTGATGATTGGTCTGGAAGATTGATCCGTTCAGGCATCACATAATCGGCAGGGGGCTTGGTAAACAGATACGGATTTGAATCAAGTATACAATATTCCTGGAAAAACATCTTTAGATTAAATTGCGTTCAATATGGTTTTATGTTATATTGATCCAAATAAATCCATGATAAATTGGATTTTTTGCATGAAACACATGGAGAAAAGGGGATATTCAGAAATGAAAAAACTTCTGATTATCGTGATTGAGGGTTGCTCCTTGGAGTATATTTCCCTGGAAAGAACGCCCAATATATATCGCATTGCAAAGAACGGATTCTGTAAATGTGTAAAAGCAGCCGTTCCTACAATATACAATGTCAATCACGCATCAATACTAACAGGTAAATTTCCCTGTGAGCACGGAATGACAGGAAGTGCACTGATCAATCCGGCACAGACTACAGAGGATTC
>JAQSXD010000165.1 GCA_029266295.1 Bacillota bacterium
AGCCGAAATGCAAAAAAATAAGCGACAACCCCAATCGGAACATTAATTAAAAAGATGTATTCCCAGCGTCCGGCGCCTACAATGATCCCGCCAAGTCCAGGACCCACCAAAGATCCCAGTGCAACAGCGGTCCCCGAAAGACCCAGCGCCCTTCCCCGTTCAGTAGGCGGAAACACTTCCGCAATAATTCCCTGGTTATTTGCCATCATGGCCGCAGCGCCCACCGCCTGAACGATCCGCGAAACGATTAGAAACAAAAAACTGTAGGAAATTCCGCAAAGCAAAGATCCGACCGAAAAGATCAAAAGCCCATAACGGAAGGTTCTGCTTTTGCCGATCATATCCCCCAGTCTGCCGAAGATTAAAACCATACCTGAGATCACGATGAGATAGCTCAAAGCAACAAGCTGAATCCGTGAAGTTCCCACGCTCAGCGCCCGCGCCATATTGGGAAGCGCTACGTTGACGATACTGCCGTCCAGTGTTGACATAAAGGTCGAGATAACAACCACCATCAGCACAGACCATTTGTTCAATGTTTTTCCCTGTTCCATAATTAAAGATCCTCACCTCGTAATAATTTTGTTTGTTCGAAGATCTTTTTCAGCGAATCCATTGTAACTTGACGTTCGTCATCCGAGAGATCTTTCGTGATTGTTTTGACCAGAAGATCAATCTCCTGATGAATTTTAGGTAAAATATCCTTTGATTTCTGCGTGAGATAAAGTTGATACGCTCTGCTATCCTTCGCATCTTCTATTTTGTAGATATGTCCGGATTCGATCAGCTTTGTTATGGTTCTCGCCGACATTGCCTTGTCATTTCCGATTTCTCTGCTGATCTGATTCTGGCTGATTCCTTCCTGATGCTCCAGGAAGAACAGATAGGAAAAGGCCCCGCTGCTTAGCTCATATTTTTTCAAAGCTCGATCTAAATACCGCTGGGTATACCGAAAGATTTTGTTATTATATTTTAGAAACATCATGATTTCCGGTTTCATTCTTTCACCACCATTTAGTTGATTTGTCAACCATATTTTATTCCAGTTTAGTTGACTTGTCAACTATAAACAAAGAAAAAAGCCGAAAGCTGTACGCCCCCGGCTCTTTCCTTGTATGAAATGACAGTTTCGCATCCATTGATGCTATTGTAGCTTGCGAATTCATTGAAACACTGATGGCTCAATGCCTCTTTATAAATCTTTTACTTTTGTAACAGACACGCCGTCAAGCCGTTTGATCTCCGAAGTGAACCCATCCCGATCAATTTTCTTGCTCGATTTGCCAAATCCGAACTTGGATGTAAGATGGTACAATACCCGGTCCTCTCCGATCTCCTCTGCAATATCTACATCATTCAGTACTACGTCGTAGCAGGGAGCAATTTTTTTGATGTTGATCAACGTCGATGAAATATCTGTACATACCATATCCATGGCGAGTCCCTTCCGTTTCACTTTGCGGAACCGCTTTTCCAAATATTCGAATATGGTTAACGTGATGATGATGGCAATCGTTCCTGCGGTGGCAGCTTCGTAAAAGCCCCCTCCTGCCGCAAGGCCGAGGCAAGCCACTGCCCATAGACTGGCGGCGGTGGTAAGTCCTCTAACCGTCGCGCCTTCCTTCATAATCGTCCCGGCTCCTAAAAAGCCGATTCCTGAAATGACCTGAGCGCCGAGTCTCGTGGGATCCATGGTTGTGATATTCGCATAAGTCTCCAGAGACAGCTCTCCCATCAGCATGACTACGGCCGCTCCAATTGCGACCAGCATGTGGGTTCTCAGGCCTGCGGGTCGGTTGCTGTTTTCACGTTCCCAGCCGATAATTCCTCCGATTGCCATGGCAAGCAGAATTCTTGCGCACATTTCCAATAGAGACATAGTTTTCACCTTTTTTCCTGTATCACTTCGTTACACTTTTGAGTCAAACAGTCCCCTCTGATGTTTTTGCCAAATAGATAGCATATTGCAATTATAAGAGGAAAGGGCGGATTTCTCCGCCCTGAAAAAGATAAATCGCACGGCTCGGATGCTACGTTTCTTATTCTTTTAATGAACCTGCGTTATCAATCTTAGCTTTGAAATCCTCAACAAGACGTTCTCTGTTTTCTCCACTCCAAACCGCGTCATACGCGATTACATTGATATCGCTGATCTTCTTAAGACCATCGGATACCTTTGCATTGACGTTGATGGGCAGACGATTGCTCTTTGATTCGATGAAGCATTCCTGACCTCTCTGTGACAGTACCCAGTCGATAAAGAGTTTCGCATTCTCCTGCTCTTCTGCTTTTCCATTCTTAATGAGAGCAATGGCGCCTACTTCATAGCCAGTTCCGTCTTCCGGGAATACAACTTCAATGGGATAGCCTTCGTTTGCGGGCTTTAATCCGTCATGAGCGAAGGTAAGCGCAATAGCGGCTTCTCCCAGCGCGACCTCCATCGGAGGTGCTGCACCAGCCTTAGTATACTGACGAACATTCTTGTTCAGTTTTGACATGTAATCCCATGCCTGGTCTTCTCCCATCATCTGTACAATTGTAGCCAGAATGCTGAAGGATGTACCGGACGTGGAAGGATGTGCCATTGAGACCTGACCTTTGAATTCAGGCTTCAGCAGATCATCCCAGGTTTTTGGATAGTCCAGTTTATTCTTTTCAAACCAGTCCTTGTTGCAAGCAAATGCAAGCGCTCCAACATAGAAAGGAGACCAGTTTCCATCGGCATCCTTATACTCGTCGGGGACATTGGACAGCTCCGGTGAAGAATATGGCTCCAGAAGGCCGTCTGCTGCTGCAGCAATATAGGTATCGCTGGAACCGCCGTACATCAGGGAAGCATTTGGATTTGCTCCTTCCGCCTTAACTCTTGTGAGCATTTCTCCTGCGGATAATCTGACATAATTCACCTTAATGCCGGTATCCTGCTGGAATGCGTTGAAATAGAAAGGCAGTTCGGTCTCAGGAAGAGCGCTGTATACAGTGAGTTCCTTATATGCAGGCTCCTTCTTTGCGTCTTCGTTGTCTCCTGTTTCTGCCTCTTTACCGGAAGAGCCGCATCCGGCCAGAGCGGCCACTACCATCATGAGGGCCAAAAGCAGAGCACATACTCGCATACGTTTTGTAAACATTTTTCATCCTCCTCTTTTTTGTAAGTGATCGTTAAATGTTTCTATATCAAGGAACTGCTGCCTTACTGGTTAATATTCGGGGTACAGCTCCTGAATATATTTTTCCACGTCCCTCCGGCTTCCCTTAAAGGGTCCGAAGGTCTCCATCTTTAAGGAGACTAGGGCCGACGCATATAATAATGCATCGGGAATGTTTTTGTCAATGCGTTCTGTTATGTAACTGCCAAAGGTGCTGTCTCCCCGTCCCGTTCTTCCGCTGAGGTTTCGTGCTCTTAGGGGGCAGGTATAAAAAGTTTCTCCGTCATAGACCAATACTTCGGTATGATGGGTGATCATGATCTCCTTTGCGCCCCAGTCGAAAAGTTTCTTTGCAGCTTCTCTTCTGTCCGAAAGGCCGGTCATGATTTCCGCTTCTGCGGCATCAGTCTTTAGATAGGTGATATAAGGTAAATACTTTCGTTTCTCCTCCCAGTCGTAAAAGAGCAGCGCACCGTCTTCCGCCCTGCGCAGGAAGCCCTGCATGTCGCAGGCCACTTTCCCTTTCTTAGCAAGGAAGGGGAAAAGTTCATCGTCGTAATCCCCGTAGATCAATCCAGCCATTTGAAAAATTTCCGCTTCTACTTCCGGAATATCCGCTGCCCGGAAGGAATCCATGATTCCGCGTACGGTTGCCGTTCTTCGCTCCCGATCGGGGGTATGGTATACATTGTGAATGGAGGTAGTGGCTTTGGATGGCAGCACGGTCAGATCCCTGATATAGAACGGATCTAACACATACTGATCTTCTTTGGCCATCTTGGTTACAGCGCCGATCTTTCTTCCGCCTGCCAGTTCCGCATAGGAGCTATAGATTAAAGCTCCTCCAATAAATTTCTTGACAACACCGTCAACGGCTTCATCATAATCCAAGGAAACAGGCCCGATCAAGTAGCAATCATATTTCATCAGTTAACCTCCTAGTGAAACGCTGGTTTCAATTACGCAGTTTCAATTTCTCTGCGAACTCTTTCCTGAACTTCACGATTAAAGGGAACGAAGCTTTGGTTGTAATATTCACAGATCCAAAATCCGCTGTATTCCGTTTGTTTGATCACCGCAATGGCTTCTGCCAGTGGTGCCTTCCCCCAGAAGGGCGGCACATGGATATCTCCCCTGCCAAAAGCAAATCGGTAGTTTCGATCCATAGTTTTATAGAGATCGAAGTTGGTAAGCCGCATCATTTCAAAGTCTCCGGTGTTATCGTTGAGGTGCAGATGGCTCAGCAACGGTGCACATTTTTTTACCGTCTCCAGAAAATCGTAACCAAAATGTTTCGCAGACAGATACAGATGACCCAGGTCCAATGTCATTCCAAGGTTCGGATGATCTATCGCGCGGACAAATTCCGCTGTTTTTTCAGCAATCTCAACCTCTATATTTTCGATGCTGAGCTTAACGCCCAGTTTCATTGAATATTCTGCTGCTTCACGGTGTGCATCAAAGAACGCGTTCTCCCGTGCTGCGTACTGGGTCTTTACTTCATAGTGCAGGTTCATCAGCTCGATCCCCAAGGAAGCACAAACCTCGATGGAGGAAAAGAGCACTGCCCGGTGCATATCAAGCTCCTCTAAATTGCGAAGATCCAGTCCATAACCGGCATGTGCGGTATATTTCAGGGGATAGCGTCCCAGTATTTCCTTGACGTAATCGACGACAATGGGCTTTATTTCTCCGCCGATAATCATGGGGAACGTAGACAGATTTATCTCACAGGCGTTAAAACCGTCCGTCACATATCGCTTCAGAACTTCCGCGAGCTGAGGAAGTCCGGTGGAATCAGGAAGATTCACCCCGATGACATAGTCGTTCATTTTTTTCTCCTTCTTTTGCTACCGGTTGATGTCAGAGTCTGACGCAGTAACCGGGTGCCGTCACCTAATTCAGATGGTGGCGATATTATTTCAGGATTCTGACACAGGCATCATCCAGTGCGATGCTGACCCGATCACCCTCGTAGAAGCGCTCTGTCAGCTGAGGATTGTAAACCTCAACAATGACAGGACCTGTTCCAATCTTGATCTCGTATTCTACTTTTGCTCCATAATAGACTGCTCTGGTCACTTCCCCAATGATACCTCCCTGATCCGCTTTTAGAATTCTGACCGATTCAGGTCTCACCGAAAGGGCACATTCGCCGCCTGCCTCGATTCCGCTCATGGCACCGGGGCTCGGAACTTTATAGATGGTGTCCGCAAGAGCCACCACCGCATAATCACCGTCCATACCTCGATAGACACACGGAATGAAATTTGCCTTACCGATAAAGTTTGCAACGAAACGGCTTGCAGGAAATTCGTAGATTTCCTGGGGGCTTCCAATCTGCATGATATCGCCATCCTTCATGATGACGACCTTGTCGGAAATCGCCATGGCTTCCGACTGATCATGGGTAACATACAGGCTGGTTATTCCAAGACGCTTTTGAAGGGAACGGAGTTCATCTCGCATGTGCTCCCTTAATTTGGCATCCAGATTGGACAGAGGTTCGTCAAAGAGCAATACCTTGGGCTCAATGATGACGGCACGGGCAAGCGCCACACGCTGTTGCTGCCCCCCCGAAAGCTGGTTGGGAAAGCGGTTTTCCATTCCCTTAAGCTCCATCAGATCAATGACTTTTTTTGTCCTCTCCTGAAGCTGATCCTTCGGAAGCTTCTGAACCCGCAATCCATAACAGATATTCTCATAGATTGTCAGATGCGGAAACAAAGCATAGGACTGGAATACCATAGAAATATCTCTTTTGTTCGGCGGAACGTTGGTAACAGATCGATCTCCGATGAAGATTTCCCCGCCGCTTGGGATTTCAAAGCCTGAAATCATACGAAGCGTCGTTGTCTTGCCGCAGCCCGACGGACCCAGAAGAGTCATCATTTCGCCGGTTTTAATTTCCAGATTAATATGATTTACAGCAACGGTATCGCCAAGTCCCTCATGGGACGGAAAAACCTTTGCCAGATTTACCATCTTGACGCCGCTTGAACGCTGCCTCAGATCTTCCACGATATCTTTACTCATGTTTACGACCCCCTTCACAGATCAATTCGTAGTTGCTCTTTTCAGATATTTCGGTTTGAACAGCATGTTTACCAGCAGGTTGATCAGTGCTATGGCCCCCAGAATAATGACGATCATAATAACGATATACGCTGCAGCTCCGCTGTATTGGCTGGATTCAAACAGTGCGAAAATTCGCGCTGTGGACAGGTTCCATTTCGGTGAGATCAGGAAAATAATCGCACTTACTGCGGTCATGGCTTTAACAAAAGAGTAGACCAAGCCTGAAAAAAACGCCTGACGCAGCAATGGAAGTGTTACTCTGCGGAAGGTCGTTCCCGCTCCCGCCCCCGATATGGTCGAGGCTTCCTCGATCGACCGATCAATCTGAAGCAGTGTTGTGGTTCCTGCCTCGATTCCAACGGGCATGTTCCGGAAGGTAAAGGCTGCAACCAGAATGACTGCGGTTCCTGTCAAGAGCAAAGGCTCATGATTGAAGGTGAATATGTACCCTATCCCTAGGACGGTTCCCGGGATAGCAAACGTCAAAATTGAGGAGAACTCCATGAGTTTCTTTCCGAAGAACTTCTGCCTTACAATGAGGTATGCGATGGCCATTCCAAGTAGACCCGAGATTGGCGCCGATACCGCGGCCAGTATGATGGAGTTTTTCACCGGATCCCAGCCCATGGAGAAGACATATTTGAAATGTTCCAGCGTAAACGTATTATTTACGCCCCAAGTCTTAACAAAGGCTCCAGCAAGTACGGTTCCGTACAGCATGATAACGGCTGCACTCACAAGGGAGCAGACCCCGAACAACGGCCACACAATATGCTTTTCATGAAGCTTTCTTCGTTTTTGGGTAGGCTTTCCCGTAACCGTTACAAAGGATTTTTTACTGATCCAGTAACGCTGGACTGCAAATGCAGTGAGAGTGGGCAGCAAAAGAACAATTGCGAGGATCGTCCCTCCCTGCATATCGTACATTCCGGTAATGACCCGGTATGCTTCCACTGATAGGGTGGAGTAGTTTCCTGCGATAACTGCAGGATTTGAGAAATCTTCAAGGGACTGAATAAAGACCAGCAGCATCGCGCTTCCGATTCCCGGCAGGGACAGAGGCAGCGTTACCGTTCGGAATATATGCCATCTGGAAGCACCTATGTTGTATGCGGCGTCTTCCACGGAATCATCAATGGATTCCAGGATTCCCGTCAGGGTAAGAAATGCAACGGGAAAGAAGGACACAGACTGTACGGCTACAAGGCTTCCCAGACCGTAAACGTCAAAGCTGTCAATATTCAAAAGCTTGTTGGTGATAAGACCCATTCTGCCAAACAGAAAAATGATGGAAAGTGACAGAACAAAGGGTGGAGAAATAATCGGCAGAGTAGCGATGCCCCGGAAGAATCGTTTGCCCGGCATCTCCGTTCTCGTGATGGCAAAAGCAAAAATATAGCCCACAAAAGTAGCAATACAGGCTACCAATCCTCCAAGTTTCATCGTGTTCCAAAAGGTTTTCTGATATCCGGGATCGGATACCATTTTTACAAAGGTTTCTGCGCTGAATCCTCCGTCAGGACCTGTAAAGCCCAGTCGAAAAACATTGATAAGCGGCAGGATGATGAAAATAATTAGAATAGCGAATATGAATAGTATTGTCAGCAACAATGCCGGCTGATTTAACAGCATTCGGAAGTTGCTAAAGCGCTGCGGCTTAGACACATCGACACGCCCCCTTTTCGACCGCCCAGTTGAGCATCAATTGATCT
>JAQSXD010000166.1 GCA_029266295.1 Bacillota bacterium
TTGCGACCACGTCATCAATTTCATCAGAAACATCCACAACCTTATTTTCAAGTTTTCCTTTATTGTTCAATATATAAAGGGCAGAAAGGGCTTGCACCGCAAAGCTCATATCCATGATTTCCGCTGGATGTCCGTCTGCGGCGGCAATGTTAACAAGGCGTCCTTCCGCAATGACGTTGACCCATTTCCCGTTTTCGAGACGGTAGCCCATAACGTTCTTTCGGGTTTCCTTTTTCTCCACAGCAGCCTTTTCAAGGGCATCCATATCAACCTCAACGTTGAAGTGACCTGCATTCGTCAGGATTGCACGATCCTTCATGGTCAGCATGTGCTCTACCGTAATGACCTGGCTGCAGCCCGTCGCTGCAACGAAGAGGTCTCCGTGAGGAGCTGCTTCCTTCATGGTCATCACATCATAGCCATCCATTCTTGCTTCGATGGCTTTCACAGGGTCGATTTCCGTTACGATGACTTTTGCTCCAAGCGCAGCCGCTCTCATGGCAATTCCCTTGCTGCACCAGCCATAGCCTGCAACAACTACCGTCTTTCCTGCAACGATGAGGTTTGTATTTCTCATGATGCTGTCCCAGACAGACTGGCCTGTGCCGTAACGATTATCAAAGAGATGTTTGCACTGAGCATCGTTGACCGCTACCATTGGGAATTTCAGGATTCCTTCCCGCTCCATCGCCTTCAGACGGATTACGCCGGTGGTGGTCTCCTCGCAGCCTCCCCAGACATCTTCCCCAAGATCCGGGCGTTTGCTGTGAATCAGTCCTACCAGATCCCCACCGTCGTCGATGATAATATTTGGCTTATTGGACATGGCCATTTCGATGTGTCTATCATATTCTTCGGCGGTAGCGCCGTGATAAGCAAAAACCTTCATGCCAGTAGCGGCAAGTGCCGCCGCTACATCATCCTGGGTTGACAGAACATTGCTTCCGGTAACCGACATATCGGCTCCTCCCGCTGCAAGCACTTCGCAAAGGTAAGCGGTTTTGGCTTCAAGATGAACAGAGAGAGAGACTCTCACTCCCTGAAACGGCTTTTCTGCAAGGAACTGCTTCTCAAGCCCGCTCAAAATCGGCATGTTGTTTTTTACCCACTCTATTTTCTGTCGCCCCGATGGTGCAAGGCTGATATCTCTGATTTCTGATTGTATCATGTTTATAAATCCCCCTATTTTACGGAATAGATCCTTATTTCTCTGCTTTTATATATATCATAATTTATGGATAAAGTAAAGGAATCGTGAAGCGCTGCTGACTTTCATTTCAATCGTGTTCCTATTCAACACCTGTGGGTGAAGGAATTGGTTGCGGCTTGATCGGCAGGTCAGTATTTAAAAGTCAACCACGCTTCCCTCATAGATGCAGCGAAGCAGTTTTTTTAGGTCTTCTTTGTCTGCGTGCCTTGGGTTTGCGGCGGTGCAGGGATCCATGGCGGCATTTTCTGATATGCTGTCTATAAGAGATTTGAACTCCACTTCATCAATGCCCGCTTCTCTCAGTGAAGCCGGGATGTGAAGGGCTCTGTTCATTGATTCAATTTGTTCGATGAGTTTCCGGGTGAGCACTGTCTGATCCTCTTCCAGCACACCAATATGCTTTGCGATTTCAGCATATTTACTGCGGCCGGAGTAAACTCCGTTTTGCTTGTAGGTCACCGCCTCTTTATTTGCGTTAAAGCGGATCACATATGGCAGATAGATCGCGTTTGCCAAACCGTGAGGAATTTTAAGCGCAGCGCCGGTTTTGTGTGCAAGACTGTGGGCAATGCCAAGGAGGGCGTTGCTGAACGCCATACCTGCCATGCACTGTGCGTAATGCATCTTCTCAGCAGCTTCTTTCTTTCCATCAAAGGACATCACCAGGTTGCCAAGAATGAGCTTGATGGCATGAAGGGCCAGGGGGTCGCTGAACTCCGATGAATCGGTTGCCGTGTACGCTTCAATTGCGTGGGTCAGTGCATCCATTCCCGTATGTGCCACAAGCTCCTTTGGCATCGTATCCGCCAGATCGGGATCGATTATGGCCACATCGGGAGTCAGCTGGTAGTCCGCTAGAGGATATTTTATTTTCGTTTCATAATCGGTGATCACGGAGAACGCTGTTACTTCAGAAGCAGTTCCGGAGGTGGAAGGAATTGCAGCGAAGATTGCCTTCTTTCTCAATGCCGGCAATGTAAACGGACTTTTGAACGCTTCAAACGTCATTTCAGGATGTTCGTAAAATATCCACATTGCCTTAGCCGCATCAATTGGAGAGCCGCCACCAATGGCAACAATGACATCGGGCTCATGCTTCAGCATGAAAGCCGCTCCTTTCAAAACCGTCTTTATGCCGGGGTCTGGCTCTACTCCTTCCAAGAGAAAGGTCTCAGATCCCCCTTCTTCCAGAATTTTTTTCGTTTTATCAAGAAATCCTGAATTCTGCATGGAGGATCCGCCGGTCACAATTACCGCCCGTTTTCCCTTCAGCTCCTTCAGCGACTCAATTGCACCTCTTCCAAAATAAATATCCCGTGGAATCGTAAAACGCATGAAAATACCTCCCATAATGATTATAGGAGGTATTCTTTCCTCATATCAGATTATTATCATAAGATCCGTTTATGTAACGATGAGCTCGACCTGATGCTGGTATTCCCTCATCCGTTTTCTCCGCTCCCTGTAATCGGGCATTGTCTGCTCCACAACCGCCCAGAAGCTCGCTGAGTGATTCATCTCTTTCAGATGCGCAAGCTCATGTACAACGACGTAATCAATCAGCTCCTCCGGTGCAAAGATCAGACGGAAGGTAAAGTTAATCTCCCCTCTTCCATTGCATGAGCCCCACCGGGTTTTCGCGCTATTGATTCTTACTGCAGATGGTATTAACCCCATAAGCTGCGAGTAATATCTGCATTTATGCTGCAGATACTCTTTGGCCTGCTTCTTGTATCTCGCCGCATCAGCAGCTGAGATTTGAACCGTTTTCTTTGTCTCCTGCCGTTCGGAGAGCTTACTCCTTGTTGTCGTGATCCAGTCCTGCTTTTGTTTAATAAAATCTTCTATATAGCGCTTGCTTGTCTTTAGGGGAGACCGAACCTCCAGACTCCCATCCTGGCGCACATATAGTGCCAGAGTTTTCCGTTTTGAACGAACCAGATTATATTCCATCATTATCTTCCATCATCTTAACTGTATTATTCAGTAAAGGCATCCTTCGTAAAGGGTTCTTCCGTACCGACATGTCCCATAAGGGTTTCCGGCACCTGTCCGTCTACCAGGAATTGTACCTGCTTGATTTCCTCAAAAGAGTTGATAAGTGTATCTATGATCTGGCTGACCAAGTAAAGTTCTTCAAGAGAACCACCGGAAAGGCCGTCAGCGCCGAGATCAACAAATGCAGTATCACCCTCCGCATAGACACGATTCAATTGAATCTGATCGCCTAGCATGGTATCATAGCCTTCCTCAGGAGAATTTCTTAAAAGCTCCAGTGCATCCATATATACTTCATCCGGCATGGAAGAAAGTTCCGTTTCATAGACTTTAAATTTTTCTATGGCCTCATCTCCAGTTGCCACATATTCTTCATTTGCATAGAACAGTGCAACTCGATACGTCTTTTCTGAAGGGGTCTCGGTGCCTGGCCCTTCCGCAGCAGGTTTCTTTGTGCATCCGGTTAAGCTGAAGAGTCCCGTCCCAAGGATCAAAATCATACATAGGATCATGATCGAAATTCGTTTGTGTTTCATCTTACTTCCTCCTGTCGTATTCAATTCTGCTCTTTATCATAAGTTTATACCCTCAATCTCCAGTTTATCTCGCTATAATCAGTAATTCATATTTTTGCTTTACGATCAGAGTTAGGTATTTACTTTTTGCTTTACTCATTTATTATTTAATCTTTATTGTTACTCATTTATCATTTCTTTATTTCTTACATTTATTGCTAGCGCACGACTAATTGACTTTTAAAGCGGGACGCATAGCGTCCAGAACATCGGTTACGTTGAAATAGTGTGCAGCAAGTTCCTCTGCTCTTCTGTTCATCGAATAGCCGTCGAGATTAACCCTTGGCATTACAATGTTATCACCATTCCAGGCAATCCTTCTCCCATTTCCTACCGGGCAGTAGATCTGATAGCCCTTTTCCATGAGATAGCGGTATCTCGGATCATCCTTCTTGAAATTCACACCAAAGGGAGATATGTAAATATTGGTGCTGCCAACATAAGGTGCGATTTTCTCAATCCAACGGTCGGTATCGTATTTGATCTGCTTCATCGTCAGTGTTCCGTCCCTGAAATAGCTGTTGTGGGTATAGCTATGGCATGCAAAGCTCCATCCATTGGCTTTCAACGTGTCAGCAATCTTTGTTACGGTCTGTTTCCATTCCGCTTCCTGGGGCAGACCATCCGTGATCCGATATCCCAGCGCTCCCTGATATCCGGTTAATGCCAGGGTTCCCTTTGCACCTTTCCAGGAAAAACCAGGATGGGCATCTACATAATCATCAAGAATCGGCATAACGTCACCGTCTCTGGTTAACGTCGTTTTTCCCTCCGGTGTTATGACTTCGGTCCATACCCTGCCGTCGTCTCCCAAAACCAGACGGTTTGCAAAGCCATCGGGTTTCATATAATCATAGTAATTGACATCATCCACGGAAAGAACCAATGGGATCTTTCCCTGCGGCAAATAGATGTCCTTTAATTTTATCTTTCCCGGATTCCCCGGATCCTGTTCTATGTATTCCGTAAGCGGATAAAGCACATATCCTCGTTTTTCGAGCTCCGGCAGCATCTTCTTAAACTCACTGACCGTCGTCATCCACATGTTATAGCCTTGAGCCGGATGTCCTTTATTGTCAAAGGCCAGCTCAGGATAAATGATCAGACTGTGGAAAAACACATGCTCTATGGGGCCTTCATACTTTACCAAAGAGGCTTCCGCCTTCGTGATTTCATCGATTTTCAGCGTGATGGCATCATCTGTTGCCGTGGTAACCAAAGCCGGTTCTGATTGCAGCAGTGCAATGGCCTCATCGTAAAAGTACCCCTGATAAAGCTTCTCCGCTTTTTCCAGCAGCGCCGTTTTTTTCTGTTCTTGTATCTGCTCCCGTTCCTGACGGGCTTCTTCTTCCTTGGCATCCGCATATGACGCAGCGCTTACTGATTGATATGCAATGAGTATGCCAGCAGAAACGATGGCAATCAGGCCCAGTATAATTGCAGCTTTCATAGATTTTTTCATTTTCTACCCCCAATACCTAATGTCTTTTAAAGCTTATCGGCCGTTTTTCTTCCGGCTCTTATTAAGACGGTTTCATTGGCGATTTTGTTCTTGGCAGTTTTAGGATTCTCGAATATGAATCCCCTTCAGGTGGGGTGCTCCAAGGATTGAAAACTGAATTCGCAAGCTGGGTGTGTCGATGTGTCTGTTATATAAGTCGATGAACTGATTATATTTCTCGCTTTGCAGCTCGATCTCTTCTTCAACGTCTTTCAGTTCGTTTTTCAATTCCAGATATGCGGAATCTTCCTTCATGTCCACGCTGCCGTCAGCCAGCAATAAAAGCTTGTCAATTAATGGAGTAGCCGCCTCAGCCTGGGCACTTGTGACTTCACGGTCATCTGATTTGCAGTAACCGCCGCCCTGATCGAAAAGCTCCGCAAGCAGCTCCGCCGCTTTCAGTTCGTAATCGTCTGCAAGTTCCAGCAGCTGGAGAACGTACTGCGACCGGGTCTGCAGCAGTGAGTCAATTCTTATCCATTGGGTCCTCGCCTCATTTTTATACTTTTGCATCTTGCCGTAAGCCGCCTGCATCCAAGCCAAAAACACCATGATAATTCCTAATATGATATACAGCATGTCGATCTCCTTTATCTTAATCATATAAAACATTCAAAACTGTCATACCATATAATATTACCATTTTTCCTACATCTTTACGAGGATTTTTTGTAGTATGAAGTCACAGGAAGGGTTTTGTACTATGGAATCGCGGGAATCACGGTTGTATCAGAATCGGAATCGTCATTTAATTGCATTTGTGCAGCGATGTATGCCATGGAGTCAGCCACGGAAGTCAAAAACGCACTGAGTACTGTAATCTGATCAATGTCCAGTCCATCGGACAAAATGATTGCGACGATTGGTATAAAGAACACGCCGCATTGGGGAGATAAGCCTTCAAGGATCCAACTGCAATTTTTCGAATCACCATCCTGCACGCTCATTATGATCCTCCTCCTAAAGTATTCACCCTCAGCACAGAGGCTGCCGGTTGTGTAGACAATTCATATTGGGGTGGTCTTTGCATTAAAATCATGCCCGTTGACATGTAGGCGGCAAGCTCGATGGCCTTGTTCTCAAGATCATCGTAAATCCTTGTTTCCAGCTCGTAGTTACCATTTAAATAAGCGATAATCTCCTGGATTTTGAATTTAATATAGTCGTCCAACATTGCTTGAATCTGGTTCTTATTCCAATAAGGGTTGATCCCAGCAAGAAAAGCAGCCATTTCATCCGCCGTCTGATACCATTGCTTTGTACTTGCATCGAGTACGGCATCATCATTGTTTTTATAAGCATTGACCAGATCGATGTTGATATTGATCAGCTTAGTAAGTAGATTCAGAAACTGCCGAGAGATTTCGGGGCTGAAATATTTGCTGAATTCCGTGTAGAAATCCATGGGAAGATCGCCAAAAAGCCTGTTTTCTACTGCAGCCTGGTTCGGATGGTTCTCCAAAGTGCTTTTAAAATAATCCCGCATCCAAACCACAAGTTCAATCCACAGCTGCTGAAAGTTCAGCATGGTATTCACATCTTCATATGTAAAAGTCAGAATGCCCGGAAGGGGCTTCACCACATCCTCTACGGTAGGCATTTTATATTCAACTCCTTCTCGCTGTCTTAAGCGTAATGCTTGATTAGCGTTATCTATCGTTCTTATGCGTAATTCTTGATTTGCGTTATTTATTGTTATTATGCGTATTGCTTGATTTGCATTATTATTTATCATATGAAGACAAAGGAGTTTTGTTTCATTGGATGAGCGGATTATCCGCCTGAACATCTGATGCGAAACCTTGAAATCTGTCGACTTTCCTCATTTTAACCGGAATGCTGATCAATTGACGGTCATTGATCATATGCTATACTGTAGATAGTACCTGACTGGCTCACATGGACATTACACTAGTATACAGTCCGATTTTCGTGATTTTAGCTTTTATGCCGGGTACTTAAAAGGGATTGAGGGGGGATATCTGAATGAACGATGGTAATTCTTTTGTGCACACCATGGAAGAACTCCTGGCTGCCTGCAGCAGAAGTATCATAGCACCGGATCGAATCATCGTGGAAGCAAACAGACTAATGTCGATCATGAATGACGACAGCCTGGAACAAAAGTATATAGTAGAAGGCTGCGAGTCACTTTCCTTGATCGCGTCCAGTTTCATCAGAGGAGGATATGAGGTTTTTTCTGATCTTTATTACAGTAAAACAGGAATGAACCATCGCGCCTCTGGGTTTTCCACAAAAGACGAACTGATTCGTTTCTGCGAATTCTGTGTAGAATACGGAGATGAATGTCTGGGGCGAATCAGGATCACTCTGCTGGCACAACTGGAGATTGAAAACAGTTTATCAAAAGATGAAATATTTACGCTCAATGACGGCTCTTTTTATACGGGAGAATCGGCAGAACCGGCACACCCAGAATTGGCATATTCCGATTCAATTTATCAGAAGAATTCCGCAACAGTCCAGGATCAAATTACTGATTTCATCAAGCTTTCGATGCTGGTCAACTCACTCAGGGGGTTCTTTAAGGAATATTATCGAGGTTTGAATTAATTGCAAAAACTGCAAAAGTCCCGGATAGGCTGCCAAACAAGCCAATGCGGGACTTT
>JAQSXD010000167.1 GCA_029266295.1 Bacillota bacterium
TGGCCGTGAATAGGCAAACTTGTTTTTTGGAGGTTTTTATGAAATCAAAAAAGCAAAGATTCCTGATTGCAGCAACAGCAGCGCTTACGATTGTATTCGGTTGCGTTGAGAGTGTCAGCGCCATGCATATCATGGAAGGCTATCTGCCGCTGAACTACTGTGTGATCTGGGGAGTCCTCTGTATCCCATTTTTGATCATCGGACTAAATTCTATTAAAAAGACCATTGAGCAGAACCGGAAGGCGCTGCTGATTCTCGTTATGATAGGCGCATATGCTTTTGTCCTCTCTGCACTGAAGATTCCTTCTGTTACAGGGAGCAGTTCCCATCCTACGGGAACGGGTCTTGGCGCGATTCTTTTCGGACCTACTGCGATGTGCGTAATCGGTGTCATCATCCTCTTGTTTCAGGCGATTCTTCTCGCCCACGGCGGATTGACTACCCTAGGAGCAAATACGTTCTCCATGGCCATTGCCGGTCCGTTTCTCGCATACGGAATTTATATGCTATGTAAGAAGTTGAATGTTCCCAAATCAGCAGGCGTATTTCTTGCAGCGGGGTTAAGCGATCTCTTTACATACAGCGTAACCGCTTTCCAGCTGGCTCTGGCGCACCCGTCGGAGGTAGGCGGCTTTCAGGCATCCTTTGTGGAATTCCTCGGGATCTTTGCAGTGACACAGGTTCCGCTGGCCATCATAGAAGGACTGCTGGCCGTTGTGGTAATGAAAGGCCTTGAATCTTATGCGAGACCGGAGCTAACCGAGCTGAGATATTTAGAGGGAGGAAACTGATATGAAGAAGAACATAACTGTCGTTCTTATTTTGCTGCTGCTGGTTGTGGTCATCGCTGTAACGCCGCTGCTTCTCATCAAGGACTCCGAATTCGGCGGAGCAGACGGAGCGGCTGAAGAAGCCATTACCGCAATCAACCCCGATTATCAGCCTTGGGCAGCCTCCTTATTGGAACCGCCGGGAGGAGAAACAGAATCCCTGCTGTTTTGTCTGCAGGCAGGAATCGGAGCAGGGATTTTCGGCTTTGGTTTTGGGTACCTTGTGGCTAGAAAAAAATACCAGAAGGGTGTTTGATAGATGTTCATTATTGACAAACTCGCATATTCGTCCAAATTGCGTTATAAAAATCCGGCTGTAAAAGCCGCATTCGCTGTCGGCAGCTTGCTCATCTGCGTCGGCGCGCGATCGTTTGTCATTTCCCTCATCATTTTAATGATTATGGGAGGTCTTACCGTGTTGTCCGGTAGGATCTCCGTTTTGCGTTATTTTGGGTTGCTGATGATTCCCTTCAGCTTTCTGGCACTTAGCACGCTGGCCATTGTGTTTAATCTGTCGGAGCAGCCGTTGAATCTTTTCAACATTCCTATCGGCACTGTATACCTTGCGGTCAGTCAGAACTCTCTGAGGGAAGGTGTTTTATTAGTTGTCGTTGCGCTGGCTTCGGTTTCCTGTTTGTATTTTCTCACCTTATCCACGACGATGATTGACCTTCTTACACTGCTGCAGAGACTCCGCTGCCCCAAACTTATGGTAGAACTGATGATGCTGATCTATCGGTATATCTTTGTACTCCTGGATATGGCAAGTGCCATTTCAACATCACAGAAATGCCGATTAGGAAATAAAGACTTTATGACAGAGCTGAGATCCGTCGGCCAATTGCTGGCGGTGCTGCTGATCCGATCACTGAAGAAATCTTCCCTGCTATATGACGCCATGGAATCACGGTGCTATGACGGTGAAATCAGAGTATTGAACGAATACCGGCCTGCAGAAATGCGGGATGCAGCAGGTGTTGCAGGATATCTGGCCATATTGATAGTTCTTGCTGTTATATTGTGAGGGTTTGACGAAATCATACGATGCCGCAGCATCAGGTCGTAGTGACTCCGCCGGATCAAGGCGGAGGAAAGGGTAAAAATGAACGATCAAGAGAAATCTTCCGGACAGGAAGCCGTTTTATGTCTGGAAAATATATGTTATACTTACGAGGATGGGACAGAAGCGCTGAAAGGTGTTGATTTGAATATCTTAAGAGGAGAGCGGCTGGCAATCATGGGGGCAAATGGCTCCGGAAAGTCCACGCTTTTCCTCACGCTGAACGGAATTCATAAACCGGCTTCAGGCAGGGTTCTTTTTTGCGGTGGCCCCGTAGATTACTCCAGAAAAGGTCTTCTTGACCTGAGGAGAAAAGTGGGAATCGTATTTCAGGATCCCGACAATCAACTTTTTTCTGCCAGTGTCACCCAGGAAATTTCCTTCGGAATCTTGAATCTGGGTGTTGCGGAAGCAGAAGCCCAAAAGCGCGTGGATCAGGTGATTGAAGAACTGAACATCACCGCATTTCGAGAGAAACCTACCCATTTTCTCAGCGGAGGCCAGAAAAAGAGAGTGTCCATTGCAGATATTCTGGTGATGGACCCTGAGGTGATCATTTTCGACGAGCCGGCGGCGGCTCTCGATCCGAAGCATTCGGCCATGGTGGACGAAATTATTGATGAACTGAGTGCAAAGGGAATCACCGTGATTCTCTCAACCCATGATGTAAATCGTGCACTGCTTTGGGCAGAGCGGATTGTGCTCCTGGATGACGGAAGAATCCTTTCTCAGGGCACGCCGGAAGAGATCTTTACCAATGAAGCATTGCTGATGCGTACCAATCTGGAAAAGCCGGCAATACTTAAAATATACGAATCCTTATGCGATGCAGGGATTCTGAGCAGGCAGCTGACCCTGCCCCGTTCTGCAGATGAATTGCAAAAGATAAAACGAGGTGAAAAATTAAGTCAGATAAAAAGGCAATATTAGTCGTAAGTTTCGGAACAAGCCATGAGACTACAAGAGAGAAAACCATCGGCGCCATTGAGAGAGAGGTTTCCGCCGCGTATCCCGATTACGAAATCAGAAGGGCTTTCACTAGCGGTATGATCCTGAGGGTACTGGAAAAGCGGGATCAGATCAAAATCGATAACGTAGCGGAAGCGATGAAAAAACTTGTGGAGGAAGGCTTTTCTGAGGTTTTCGTGCAGCCAACCCACGTGATTCCCGGGGACGAATATGACAAAATGTCAGCGGATGTGGCTGCTTTTGCAGACCAGATCGATGTGCTGACAATCGGCAAACCGCTGCTTTATGATACCGATGACTACCTTGCTGTAATTCAAGGGATCATGAGTGAACTCTCCGAACTGGGCAGCGAAGATGCGCTGGTCCTCATGGGTCATGGGTCAGAACATCCCATCAATGCCGCTTATGCAGCCATGGACTATCGATTTAAGGATGAGGGGTATCCAAACGTCTTTGTCGGAACGGTGGAAGGATATCCGGATCTAGAGGTGGTTTTGAAGCAGGTGAAGAGCTTCGCGCCGAAAAAGGTCACGCTGCTGCCTCTTATGGTTGTAGCAGGAGATCATGCCGTCAATGACATGGCAAGCGATGAGGAGGACTCCTGGAAAACAGCTTTTGACAAGGAGGGCTATGAAGTGGAGTGTATCTTAAGAGGTTTGGGAGAATTTCCTGCTATCCGAACGATTTATCTGGAACATATTGCGCAAGAGATGAAGCTGTAATAAGTGACTGCAAAGGAACGACAACCAAGAACGATAACAAGGAAGGACAACCAAGAACAACCGGAAAGCGTAATTGCAGAATGAGGGGAAAAATGGAACGGTATGTGGTGAAGGATAATAAGAAGCTTCGATGCGGCTATACCACGGGAAGCTGTGCTGCTGCCGCAGCCCGGCGCGCCGCGGCGCTGCTCCTTGGTGCTTCCATTCCCGATGATGAGGATATCGTTCTGATCACACCAAAGGGTGTGACCCTGCAGCTAAAGCCCGAGTTGACAGAACTGGGTGAGGAATGGGCAAGCTGCAGGATCCGAAAGGATGCCGGCGATGATCCGGACATCACCAACGGGATTCTGGTTTGTGCCAGGGTATCAAAGCTGGCGGAGGAAGCAGGAATCGTCATCACAGGGGGAGACGGTGTGGGAACGGTCACCAAGCCAGGTCTGGCTTGTGCCATCGGCGAGGCGGCAATCAATCCAGTCCCCCGTGCCATGATCCTGGAGCAGGTAAAGGATGTCTGCGATGAACTGGATTATGCCGGAAGCCTTCTGGTGGAGATTTCGGTTCCTCAGGGAAGTGAAATTGCAAAGAGAACATATAATCCCAGACTGGGAATCGTTCGAGGAATCTCAATTCTGGGAACCAGTGGTATCGTCGAACCCATGAGTGAGCAGGCTCTCATCGATACCATAAAGACAGAAATGAATGTGAGAAAAGCAGAGGGTGCAGAGTATCTGGTGATTACACCGGGAAACTATGGGGAAACCTTTCTGAAAAAATATTTAGGCAAGGATGAAATTGCAGCCGTGAAATGCAGCAATTTCATCGGAGAAGCCCTGGATTATGCGGAAGCACTGAAGTTTAAAGGTGTTCTTCTGACAGGGCATATCGGAAAGCTGATCAAAACATCAGCGGGTATTATGAATACCCATTCAAAATATGGCGATGCCCGGATGGAAATCTTAACTGCCCATGCAGCGCTGGCCGGTGCTTCTCCAGCAGTCTTGGAAAGGCTGATTGACTGTGTGACGACAGAAGATGCCATCACCGTTTTGGATGAGGCGCAAATCAGAGAACAAACACTGACTTCCGTACTGAAGAAGCTGGATTACCATATCAAAGAACGCGTCCATCATCAGGTGGAAATCGGTGCAGTCCTCTTTTCCAATTTCTATGGTTATCTGGGAGAGACTGAGGATGCAGCCAGGCTGAAATCTATGATAAATTCTGCGTGAAAACCAGAGGAATGAGGGACAAATGATAAATTCTGAGGAGAAACAAACACGAAGAGGAAAATTATATGGGATAGGAGTTGGGCCCGGAGATCCGGAACTGATGACATTGAAAGCAGTACGGCTTATCCTGGAGTGTGATGTGATTGCTATCCCTTCTTCCGGAGGCGAAGCAAACGTCGCTTTTGATATTGCCAAAGGCGCAGTTCCAGAGCTGCCGGATAAGGAGCTTCTGGAGCTGTCCATGCCCATGATCAGAGACAGAGAAAAGCTCAAAGAAAGTCACGACCAAGCGGCGAAAGATGTGGCGGAAGTACTAGAGCAGGGGAAGAAAGTGGCGTTCTTGACGCTGGGAGATCCTTCTATCTACTCTACCTATATCTATGTCCACAACCGGCTTGTGAATCAGGGCTATGATACGGAGATCATTCCTGGGATTCCATCCTTCTGCGCTGTGGCGGCGAGATTGAATGAGGGCTTGACAGAAGCTTCAGAGGCGCTCCACATTATTCCGGCGTCTTACGCGGGGCTTGAAGATGCCCTGCAACTGAAGGGCACCAGGGTTCTGATGAAATCAGGCAAATCCATCGGTAAGATCAAAACCTTGATCAGAGAACTGGAGTCTCCGGCTGAAGTCAAGACGGTAGAACGCTGCGGCATGGAGGGGGAGAGAGTCTTTCAGAACCTCGAAGCGCTGGATGAGGATGCAGGCTATTTTTCCATCCTTGTGGTTAAGGATGAGAAAGAGCAATGCAGTCATCAATGAAATTGCTGTAAAAACTGGAAGAACTGATCGGTTGCATGCGATAAATTTAATGATTCCTGAAATCAGATTGTCTTGGGAATTAGGAAAGTAAGAAGGAGAAGTTATGGTACATTTTGTTGGAGCCGGATCGGGAGCAGCCGATCTGATTACCGTCAGAGGGCAGAAGCTTCTGACAGAAGCGGATGTAATTATCTATGCCGGATCTTTGGTTAATCCGGAACACCTGGAGATCGCAAAACCCGGATGCGAAATACACGACAGCGCTTCCATGACATTGGAGGAAGTGATTGAAGTGATGAAGCGGGCTGAAGGGGGAGGAAAGATGACGGTACGTCTTCATACAGGAGACCCCAGCATTTACGGTGCCATCAGAGAGCAGATGGATCTTCTGGACGAAGAAGGGATCCACTATGATGTGGTTCCGGGGGTGAGCTCCGCCTTCGGTGCTGCTGCAGTATTAAAAGCGGAGTATACATTACCCGACGTATCCCAGACAGTGATTATTACAAGAATGGCGGGGCGGACTCCGGTACCTGAGAAGGAAGAAATTTCACTGCTGGCGGCACATCAAGCAACCATGGTGATCTTCCTCAGCACAGGACTTCTTGAACCTTTGAGAGAAAGACTGTTGGCGGGAGGGTATCAGAAGGATACCCCTGCGGCCATCGTATATAAAGCAACCTGGCCGGATGAGAAGGTCTTCCGAGGAACGGTTGACACCCTGCCTCAAATGGCGAAGGAGAACGGAATTACGAAGACCGCTCTGATTTTGGTGGGGGATTTTCTGGGAGACAGCTATGAGCGATCCAAGCTGTATGATCCCGTATTTACCCACGAATTCAGAGAAGCTAGTAAAAACGCATAAAACCGAGTCGTGAAAGCGCGACGAAGAATCAAGACTAGGAATGGTCACAAGCTAACAGTAATCATCAGTAATGATAAATAACTTAGCATAAAGGACGAGAGCGATATGAATCCGGATTTTAATCTCAGGATGGTCGGAATCGACCACAACAAGGCGACAATTGAATACAGAGAGTTGTTTTCCTTCACCAAGGCTGGTTCAGCGGAGGCAATGAAGCAGCTTCAAACCCGGTACGCCCTTGAGGGGGGTGTGCTTCTTTCCACCTGCAACAGGACGGAGCTGTACATCAGTCCTTCAGAGGAAGCGGGATGTCCATCTCCCTTCGCCATGCTCTGTGACGTGAAAGGCCTTGATACGGCGCAGTACGGGGGGCTTTTTATAGAACGCCATGGGGAAGAGGCGGTACGGCATCTGATGGAAGTTGCCTGTGGTCTGGATTCAAAGATCTTCGGGGAAGATCAGATTATTACGCAGGTCAGGGAGGCGTTGATCCTTGCGAGAGCAAACCACTGCACAGATATCATGCTGGAAAAGGTGTTCCAGACAGCCATCGGCGCAGCAAAGCGTGTAAAGTCGAAGATCAAACTGGCGGAGGCAGACGGCTCTACAGCCTTGCAGGTGCTGACTCTGCTGAAGGAGAAACTAGGCAATTTGCAAGGTGTTTCCTGCTTTATGATCGGAAACGGTAAGATGGGCCAGATGATCGGTAAAACCCTGGCGGCCCATGGTGCTTCCGTGAAGATGACACAAAGAAAAGCAATTCATGGACAGAAGTCGGCGCAATCCATCGTACCGGAAGGCTGCGTTACCGTTCCATACGAGGAACGACTCCGGGAGCTTGCCGATGCAAAGGTTGTGATCAGTGCCACCAGGAGCCCTCACTATACGTTGAAAATGGCTGAAATAGACGGATATCTTAGTCAGGAGTCCAGCATATGGATCGACCTTGCAGTACCACGGGATATTGAACCTGCGATCGGAAGCCTGCCGCAAATAGAGCTGTTTGATATTGATCATCTCGCGAAAGAAGAAAATCGGTCAAAGTATGACAGGGCAGCAGAAGATGCCAAAATCATACTGGGTGAATATCTAGAGGAACTGAAACAATGGAATGCTTTCCGGGAGGTCATCCCGGAGATACAAAATATCGTCCGAATGTCTGTGGAAGATGTATCCAAACGATTGGATCAGCCGATTGGAAGCGTACCGCTGCCGGAGGCTCATAAAGAGCAAATCCGGACGGAAATTGAACGGGCGGTAGAAAAAACAGTCGGCAAACTGCTCTTCGGATTAAAAGATACCCTGCGAAATTCATTATGGAAAGAATGTGTGGATGCAGTGTATGATGCAGCAAACAGAGATACGCTGAAATCCTGAAAATAATAGATTGAAAATCAACGGAGGCTTTTATGAAAATCTATGTAGTGGGTCTCGGCCCTGGAGAATGGAATCAAATGACGCAAAAGGCACTGG
>JAQSXD010000168.1 GCA_029266295.1 Bacillota bacterium
TCCGCCTTTTTTCAAAACCCTGTGCAATTACGTTGAAATTCATAATACACAGTTTGACTGTCCCGGACATCAGGGCGGACAATACTTTATGAAGCATCCATCAGGGAGGTATCTTTATGAATTTTACGGGGAGAACGTGTTTAAAACAGACATCTGCAATGCGGATGTAGCTCTGGGCGATCTACTAATCCATGAGGGCCCAGCTGTTGAGGCTGAAATGAATGCGGCCAGGGTATATAATGCCGACAAAACGTATTTTGTCATGAATGGAACGAGCACCGCCAACACCATCACCGTCAATGCGCTGGTGGTTCCCGGCGATCTGGTCCTGTTTGACCGCAACAATCATAAGTCGGTCTACAATTCTGCACTGGTTCAGTCGGGGGGGAATGCGGTCTATTTGGAAACGGGACGCAATCCTTACGGCTTTATCGGCGGAATTGACGATCACTGCTTTGAAGAGGAGTATTTACGAGAACTTGCAACTGCTGTGGATCCGGTAAAGGCAGAGGCCAAACGGCCTTTTCGCCTGGCGGTAATTCAACTTGGGACTTACGATGGCACGATCTACAACGCAAGGCAAGTGGTGGATCGGATCGGGCATCTTTGCGATTACATACTGTTTGATTCTGCCTGGGTTGGATATGAGCAGTTCATCCCGATGATGCGGGACTGTTCGCCGCTTCTTCTGGAATTAAACGAAGCGGACCCGGGCATTATTGTTACTCAGTCGGTGCATAAGCAACAGGCTGGATTCTCCCAATCTTCCTATATCCATAAAAAAGATGAGCACATCAAGGGACAGAAACGGTACATCGATCATAAGCGATTCAATAATGCATTCCGCCTGCATACGAGTACCAGCCCCTTTTATCCATTGTTTGCGGTTCTTGATGTTAATGCAAGAATGCAGGACGGGGAAGCGGGCAGGCACTTATGGGCTGAGTGTGTTAAACTGGGAATTGACGCAAGAAAGCAGATCCTGAAACGCTGCACCATGCTGAAGCCCTTTATTCCACCCAGGGTAAAGAATCGGAATTGGGAAGACTGGGATACGGAAGAAATTGCTTCATCCATCGAATTTTTTAAATTTGAGCCGGGAGCAAAATGGCATTCCTTCGAAGGATACGGGGAAGATCAATATTTTGTCGATCCCAACAAGCTTATGCTCACCACCCCCGGAATTCATACAGAAAGCGGAGAATATGAGGACTTTGGCATACCTGCATCCATTTTAGCCAATTACTTGAGAGAGCATCGGATCATACCGGAAAAGAATGACCTGAATTCCATCCTGTTTTTGATGACGCCTGCGGAATCACCTCAGAAGATGGAGCTGCTCATTTCTCAGCTGGAAGAATTTGAACGGCTGGTACGGGAGGATGCCTCGGTTAGTGAAGTGCTTCCCGATCTGTATCGCCAGAATCAGAAACGCTATGAGGGGTATACCATCAGAGAACTTTGTCTCGAAATGCATCAATTCTATCAAAAAAATGATGTGAAAACCTATCAGAAAAAGCTGTTCCTTGCAGCGTATTTTCCTGAGTGGGTAATGACGCCCCAGGCTGCTCACTATGAATTTTTGAAAAACAATACAAAGTTAGTGAGGCTGGAGGATATTCGGGGAGAGATTGCATTGGAAGGGGCACTGCCATATCCGCCAGGCATCTACTGTGTTGTGCCGGGAGAACGATGGAATGAGACGGCACAGAAATATTTTCTGATCCTGGAAGAGGGAATTAATCAATTCCCGGGCTTCGCCCCTGAAATACAGGGCGTTTACCTTGAGAAGGAAGGGAACCACGTGAAGGCGTATGGATACGTACTTGCGAAGGAAGATTAACTTCTGACAAAAAGGGTCTGACTTGACATATTTATGTTGCAGTCAGGCCCTTTTTTATTATGGCGCTCTATTCTTACAGAACTGATGAGATTGTTTACGGAAAAGCTAACTAACGAATACTCTGGGTGGCGGAATCTTTTTTTACAAGTTGACAAAAAAAATATTTGGCATAAACTGGATATGAGAGAAAATATATCTATGTTTTATCTGAATTCAGTAGAAGAACAACATGGAAATGCAGAGAGGAGGCATTATGTTTGCCATACGAAACGCATTGCTGAATGCGAAACGCCATAAATTGAAAAGTATCCTGGTAATTCTGGCCTGTATGCTGATCGTCATCTTTCTCTTTTTATACATAGGTGGACTGGAGGCCAATAGCCGGATGCTTGAAAATTTGCCGGAGGCAATAACCATTCCTGCCCGCATCAGCAATCTGAGCGGAACCCTTAGTACAGGCATGATGATTAAGGAATCGGTAATTAAAGGCATTGAGGAGAGTGACTACATAGCGGATTACTTTTATACTGCCGAGCTGGGAGCTGCTTTGGGCGCCATCCCGGAGGACAAGGTGTCTGAGATGGAACAGGGAAGGATGAACTTTCCTCTCTGTCTGGGGGTCAATCGCCTCAGTGCTTATACTGATTTGAACGAAGAGGATGTTACTTTTATCGACGGATATGGTCCAGAAATGCTGGAGAGCGACGAGCCAGTGTGCATTGTGCGGGATCGGGATCTGGCGCTATGGCAAATTAACACAGGCGACACCATTGATCTGACTTTGTTCTATATCATTTATCCAAACGATAACGCGGTTAAGGATTTTCGATGGATGGGCATCTATCCGGTAAAAATTATCGGGAGTTCAAGGGATATTGTAAAACCGGATGCTGAACGGCGGAGTATGCAGGTGATTTTTCCGGTAAAGTGGCTCCAAAAGCTTAGTCATCAAAGGGAAACCATGTTTTTTGCAGACGCTGCACGCTTTCGGATTGCGAAACCGCTGGAGCTGAATGCGTTTAAAGACGAGATGAAAGAATTGGGGCTTATGTCGGTTATCTCCCAGGCGAAGCCTGCCCAAAGGGGCATTGCATTGATCGTCAGTGATGAAACTTTTATCAAAGCAGCTACCCGTCTAAAAGAGAATATCAGCTTAATGAAGTCATTTATGCCATTTCTGCTCATCGTAGTCGGGCTTGTTGGATTTGTCGTTTCTTATCTTCTGTTGCATAGCCGTAAGCCGGAATTTGCTGTTATGCGCTCTCTTGGAGTAAGCAAGAAAAGCTGCTTTATCATCCTGTTTTTTGAATATGCCATATTGGATCTGGCTGGGAGTTGTCTTGGCGTTCTGGCCATAGCTGCGTTTAGCAGTCTGACGGTCTCTTTGACCGCGGTCGTTGTTACGCTGTTCTTTTGCGCGTATATGGCAGGGACAGCTGCCGCACTTGTAATGCTGAACCGATTCAGTGTTATGGAAGTCTTGTCTGCTTTGGATTAGGACGCAGTAAATTTATTCAGAAAGGAAAAAGAGTCATGAGTATGTTGTCTGTCAGAGGAGTAGGTTATATTTATCAGAGCAAATATCAGTCGATCGAGGCGGTCAAAAACGTCAGCTGTGATTTTCATTCCGGAAAGCTGTATGCAGTTACAGGGCCTTCGGGCAGCGGAAAAAGCACGCTGCTGTCGTTGCTGGCTGGACTGGATTTGCCTACTTCCGGTGAGATTCTGGTAGAAGGGAAGTCCATGGCATCTTTGGACAGGGACCGATATCGAAGAGAAATTGCCTCTGTCGTATACCAGTCCTTTAATCTATTTCCTTTGCTGACAGCATTGGAAAATGTGATGTATCCTATGGAGCTGCTTGGGAAAAAGAAATCCGAGGCGGTTGAAACCGCCATACAGATGATCGGTGAAGTGGGGCTGGGCGAGAAGATCTACCAACAATTTCCCATCATGATGAGCGGAGGGGAGCAGCAGCGTGTTGCAATTGCCCGGGCCCTGTCTGCCGGAGGCAAGATTCTTCTGGCAGATGAGCCTACAGGAAATCTGGATTCTGCCAACGAAGAAAATGTTGTTGAGCTGCTCAGAACACTGGCTCATAAGCAGGGGTTTCTGGTGATTGTCATTACCCATAATCCGTATGTGGCGGAACAGGCTGATGAGGTATATCGGATGAGGGACGGAGAACTTCAAACGGATGGGAGGGTATGAAGATGATGAGGCATGTAGGGAATAGCTTGCGGCAGATGGTCCGTACGCCTGGGCGGACGGTTCTGTTTCTGCTGCTGCTCAGCCTATCCTCGATCCTGTTGACCCTTGGAGAGGGACTCTATCTCATGAGCGAACAAACTGTAAAGAAGTTGGAAAGTGTTTTCACTACGATCGGAACAGTACAGCAGACCCACGATGAGATGACTGCGCAGAAAGTGTGGGATACCGAGAAGAAAGCGTACCTTGATGTCGCGTCTCATGCCGAGTATCACTCTATAATTCCTGTGGAAAAATTATATTTTGAAGGTGCAAACTATATCCATCCACCGGTGCACAGACCGTATTATGGGGCAACACACCCCGATTTTACCTACCGTGACGACTCTTATATCAGAGTGATGGCCCAGACCCGGGATCGTTTGCCTATTGTGGAGGTAACGCCTCTTCAGGATTGTGTGCCGGATCACACCGTAAGATTGAAGCTACTCCGGGAGCTATACGGCAGAAATGGAGCTGCGGGAAGGGAAGTACAGGAATGGGAGACCATATTATTTTGCGATCATTACAATCCCAATCCGAAGACTTTGTATGCAGGTAAAACTTATGTCATGGCGTTGGAATGGAGGCGTTCTCACGCGGAATGGCAAAGAACTCATACCGGTGTAGACCGCCTTTCAGGAGAGTATTTTCCGCGCTCATCCGACACGAATTATGGTTTGTCCACCCAGTATCTGCCCGATGGGAAAAAGATTCCGGAGCAGTTTCCTATGCAAGAACGATGGGATGTTGTCACAGAGGGCTTCTATGATACACCGGAAGGCCAGCGGTGGCTGGAACTGGCGAAAGCAATGGAACAGCTGGAGCATACGATCCCAGTGATTCCAACAGACAGCACGAAGCTTCTCATGTCCTTTTTCAACGGGAATGCAACGATTATAGATGGAAGAGACATTTCTGAGAAGGAATACCAGAGTGGTAAGCGCGTTTGTCTGATCAGCCAGGAGTTATCGCAAATGCATGGATACAGTGTGGGAGATACCGTGCCGCTTCCGCTATTTTTCGCTGATTACAGGGATTCGGCCAGCCGTGATTTTCCTCCTGACAGCCTTCCGATCGGAATCCCGAACCACCCTCTCAACGCCGAGGGAAAGGCATATCAGGTTTTCGATGACAATCAATATGTTGTTGTCGGAATCTATAATGAGATCAATAAAGCAACCAGTTCTTCCGGCTACGATATGGCGGGCTACGGAGTAGTGGTTCCCGCCGCATCAATCCGCAGCAGTGACGAAAATAACATACTGGATTATGGCCCCATGATGGGGTATAACACAGTGTTTCAAATACCCAACGGTACCATTGATCAGTTTCGGAAAGCTTGGGAAAAACAAGGAATTGACGGACTTGAAATCAACTTCTTCGATAAGGGTTTCACAAGTCTCAAGGAGAGCCTGGATAAGATCAAACAGATCGCACTTGCATTGTCTGTGGCAGGGATTATGGTTTCTATCTTGATTTTGCTGTTGTTTTGCCATCTCTTCATTGGAAAACAAAAAAAGCGCACTGCCATTGAACGGTCGCTGGGCATGAATAAGTTATCTTGTACCACATCTTTACTTGCCGGAATCTTAGTAATCGCGCTGCTGGGCAGCGCCATCGGCAGTGTAATTGGGTATATTTTTACCGGCAGTGCCATGAGCCTTTTTACTTCGCAGGCGCAGGGACAGATTTACAGCACTGCATTTAGCAGCTGGGCCAGTGCCGGGGGGGAACTAAACGAACTACCCTTTGAAGCAGGAGCAGTCAGTCCTATTGTGTGCTTGTTTACGATTGCGTATCTACTTGTTTTGTCCTTCGGGATTGCTCTTGCTCAGATTCGGCAGAATCTGAAGAGCGAACCGCTGAAGCTTTTAAGCATGCGCGAAAACTGATCATTTTATTATTTTTCCCTGCACGATAGCAGTGATGATCAGGGGGGGTATAATGATCAATGCAACAATTTAAATAAAATGTTACATTGGTATTTGAAAGAAAGAGCGAAAGTTTAAAGAAAGGAGTAAAGATCATAGAATAGCAGCAGCTTGATTAAAATTTGATGGAATTTTATAAAAAATGGAAAAGCCTGATGATCTGTTGCTTTGTTTTTTAATATGAAGCGGCAATGCGGGCAAACACAGGATGAGCGTAAAGGAGAGAATGATGAAATGGTTTTATGATTTAAAAGTAGCAACAAAATTGATAATCGGCTTTACGATATTAGCAGTAATCGCAGGAATCGTTGGAGCGGTCGGCGTTATTAACATCCATAAAGTAAGTAATTTAAGCGCAGAAATGTACGAGACGCACACGGCATCGCTGCCACCACTTTCTGAGATTTCGAGAGCATATCTCAGGCAGCGCGTTGTGTTAAGAAACCTATACATTGAAAAGGATCTGGGAAAAAGACAGGAATATGTAAGTGAGTTCGAACTGCAGAAGACCAACGTTTTCAACGCAGCTGACACGTTCCAATCCTCCATAAAAAGTGATGTAGTAAGGGAAAATTACAATATTCTGATGCAGTCTCTGGATGATTTTGAAGATTTAGGTGCAGAAACCATCAACATGATTGAGCTTGGACGAATGGATGAAGCGTATAATCTACTCAGCGGGACGCGAGCGGCAGAGATTGCAAATACGGTTCAGCAGCAGACCGATAAGCTGATGGAATTGAAGACGAGCCAGGCGAAGGAGAGTGCTGAATATAACAAAGCTTCGGCAAATAAAGCAACTGTCACGATGGTTACTGTAATTGCAGTGAGTATTGCTATTGCCATCGGATTGGGTATTCTGATCTCTCGGATTATTGCAGTTCCGGTGAAAAAGATTGTTGTGGCGGCGGAACAGATAGCAGACGGCGATCTGAATGTGGAGATCGATTATCATTCCAAGTGCGAGATTGGAGCTCTTGCCGCTGCCTTTAAGAAAATGTCCGATAATCTGAACGAGGTTATGACTGGGATCAGTACCGCTTCAGAGCAGGTTGCGGTGGGATCAAAGCAGGTTTCTGATTCCAGTGTCGCCCTTTCTCAAGGAGCCACGGAACAGGCCAGCTCCATAGAAGAGCTTACTGCATCCCTTGAAGAAATCTCTTCTCAGACGAAGCTCAATGCGCAAAATGCCAATCAGGCCAACGAACTGGCTGAGAGTGCAAAATCCAGCGCTGTAATGGGCAATGATCAGATGAAAGATATGCTGGTTGCCATGGAGGAGATTAATCTTTCTTCTGGAAACATTTCAAAAATTATAAAGGTAATAGACGATATTGCTGCACAAACCAATATATTGGCGCTAAATGCTGCCGTAGAGGCTGCCCGGGCTGGACAGCAGGGGAAAGGCTTTGCCGTAGTGGCTGAAGAGGTTAGAACGTTGGCGGCACGTTCTGCCGGGGCTGCGAAGGAAACAACGGCTTTAATTGAAGGTTCGATCCAAAAAGTTGAAGGAGGCACCAAAATTGCGAAAGAAACAGCAGCTGCACTCGGTGAAATTGTCGGCGGCATTGAAAAAGTAGCCAACCTGGTCAACGAAATTGCCGTTGCTTCCAATGAGCAAGCGACAGGAATTGGTCAAATCAATCAGGGAATCATGCAAGTCTCTGAAGTTGTTCAAACCAATTCAGCCACATCGGAAGAGAGTGCGGCTGCCAGTGAAGAACTCTCTGGACAGGCATCCCTTCTTCGGGAGATGGTGGGTAAATTTAAGATTAGAAAAGCCAGAGCTCCCTACGGAAAGCTGGACGATCTTAGTCCGGAGGTCATGAAGTTTATCGAGAGCATGTCCGGTAGGATGAAAGGCGGAATACTTACT
>JAQSXD010000169.1 GCA_029266295.1 Bacillota bacterium
CGAAAAATTGATCGAATTGTCACATCAAAAACCTTTGGGATTCCCATTATGATCGGTCTTCTCGGGGTTGTTTTCTGGCTTACCATAAACGGCGCCAACTATCCTTCACAAATGCTGGCAGCGTTCCTATTTGGCCTTGAACCACATTTGACAGAGTTATTTGTTCAGTTGGGTGCCCCCTCCTGGGTTCATGGAATCTTAGTCTTGGGCATGTATCGAACATTGGCCTGGGTGATCTCTGTAATGCTGCCGCCAATGGCAATCTTCTTCCCGCTCTTTACTTTGCTGGAAGATTTGGGCTATCTGCCGCGCATCGCATTCAATCTGGATAATTTCTTTAAAAAATCCTGCGCCCATGGCAAGCAGGCGTTGACCATGTGTATGGGCTTCGGCTGCAATGCTGCGGGAATTATCGGCTGCAGAATCATCAACTCCCCAAGGGAGCGTCTGATCGCAATGATCACCAATAATTTCGTCCCCTGCAACGGCAGATATCCCACGCTGATTGCGATTATAACCATGTTCTTTGCAGGAGTTCTCACCGGCCCTGCAAAGTCCATTGCATCGGCAGCGCTTCTGACAGCAGTCATTGTTCTGGGCGTCGTTATGACCCTGCTCATCTCCAGAATTTTATCTAAGACTATATTAAAAGGTCTTCCCTCTTCTTTTGCCTTGGAGCTGCCGCCTTATCGGATGCCTCAAATCGGGAAAGTAATTGTGAGATCTATTTTCGATCGAACGCTGTTTGTCCTAGGCCGCGCTGTTGTGATCGCTGCACCGGCTGGCATGGTTATCTGGCTGCTGGCCAACATCTATGTGGGTGATGTCAGCCTGCTAACACAATGTGCAGCCTTTCTTGATCCCTTTGCGCGGCTCATCGGGCTTGACGGTTACATTCTCATGGCATTTATTCTTGGGTTCCCAGCCAATGAGATTGTTGTTCCCATCATGATCATGAGTTATATGGCTGCGGGCAGCATGCTGGAGCTGGATAGCCTGACCCAATTGAGAGAACTGCTGCTCTCCCACGGCTGGACCTGGCTTACCGCGGTATGCGTGATGCTGTTCTCGTTAATGCACTGGCCCTGCGGCACAACGTGTCTCACCATTCGAAAAGAATCCCAAAGCTGGAAGTGGACCCTTGTTGCATTTCTCATTCCCACAGTTACGGGCATTGTCATCTGCTTTATCGTAGCAAATACCGCCAGACTGCTGGGGTTGGCATAGCTGCAATGCCATATCTATGGAGGCATTCCCATGATCGAATATCATTCCAGTACTGAGTCGTTGATGCAGAGTCAAAAGAAACTGGTTGTCACAATTGTACTCGTATCCTTCGTTCTGGCAGCAAAATTCATAGGCGCATATACCACAAAAAGTTTGGCACTGCTCAGCGATTCCTGGCATCTTGCCACAGACCTTATTTCGCTTATAATTAGCTGGTCGGGACTCCGAAGTTCTTTAAAGCCTGCATCAGCCAAATATTCATATGGGTACTGCCGCTACAGCGTCTTTACTGCTTTGATCAATAATATATCTCTGATTCTCATCTCGATCTACATCTTATACCAGGCGATTTTAAGATACTTCCACCCAGTGGAGATTGCGCCCCATGGAATGATTCTCCTATCGGTCTTTGGACTGCTAATGAATCTAGCCATTATCCGGAACCTGGGAAAGCATTCTAAAAATGCGAATGTAAAAAGTGTATTTCTTCATTTCATGGGGGATGCGCTCTCTGACGTGGGCGTGCTCATTGGCGGTGTCATTATTTTGCTCACCGGCCAGCACGGAGTCGATACGGTATTAAGCGCTGCACTCGCTTGTCTCATCTTGAAAAATGCCCTTCGAATGTGCCATGAATGCATTAAGATTTTACTGGAGGCGGTCCCCAAGGACATCTCAATCGAAGAGCTCAGGAATGCACTAAAAGAGATTCAGGAAATTGTTGACGTAAAGGACATCCATGTATGGAGCTTATCCATGGAGACGTTAGCCATGACGGCCCATGTCTGCATTTACGAAGCCAATATGGCGCTATATGAAACTACGTTACACAAGGTGCAGCATACTTTGAAAGATCAATTTGGCATTGAGCACTCTGCAATTCAGATTGAAAACTTACCCTGCAGCAGCTGCTATCACAGTAAGCCAGATCATAGTCTCGGTTGCAATCTATGCGTAGACTGTCCTCGCTCCTCTACAGCGGTTCAAAAAGAAACGGCGCTAATACAAAACTGCACGAACAAAACCTTTTTAAATAAACTGCTTAAAAAGAAACGGCTTTGAGAAAACATTTTTTCTCAAAGCCGCAAGTCTAATATTTCTTTATCTTTTATTGATCGCTCAAACTTATTTTTGGATGGCACTCACAAATTCATCAATGCTTAGAACGCTCTCCCGCCACCCCAGCTCTGTGCAGAGCTTCATTACATCGGGTTGTTCCAGATAAGCCTTTTCGAGCACGTCTTTCTGTAGAAACACTGATTTAGTGTCATCATCAGCAATCATTTTGCCACCAGCAAAAACGATGGTTCTTTCAAACGCATCCGCCACAAAATTCATGTCGTGGGTAATGGTGATTACTGTCTTTCCCTGATTCCGAAGCTGCCGGACAATCTCTTTCAGCCGCTCTTTCCCCGCATAATCCTGGGCGATGGTAGGCTCATCAAATAGAATCACCTCCGTGTCCATTGCCAGAATGGATGCCACTGCAACCAGCTTTCTTGCGGACAAACCCAAATCATAGGGATTTGTGGTTTCAAGACCGGTAAGGCCCACTGCTTCCAACGCCTGTTCGGCCTTCCTGCGTGCATTTTCCTTGGCCATGCCGATCTGCAGAGGGCCAAACAGTACTTCATCCAGCACCTGATATTTAAAGATCTGATCATTGGGGTTTTGAAATACCATACCGACCTGCTTTGCCAGCATGGCCACAGTCATGTCCTTTGTGCTGGTTCCATTCAGCAGGATTTCGCCCTTTGTAGGCTTTAGCAGCCCCTTGAGAAGCTTTGCAAAGGTGGTCTTCCCGGCGCCGTTCTGCCCGATGATTGCCGTTGATCGAGCGTCAATGGTAAAGTTCATGCCTTTTATGACCTCTTCCTCTGCCGTATAGGAAAAATGTAGATCCTTGATTTCAATTACAGCCATACAGGATCATTTCCCCCTTTCCGCAGCAGTACCGTCTTGGCTTCCTCCAGTGTGACCGGGTAGCAGCCGGTATCTTCTATTGTCAAATTCAGCCTTTTACCGATCTGAGTATAGACCGGAGCTTCCACGCCGTACTGCTCCAAGTCTACCCGAGAAAAAATTTTCTGGGGTGTATCAAAGTCGATGAGCGTTCCAGCATCAAGCAATGCCACTCGATTGCTGTACTGGGCGATTTTTTCCATATTATGTTCCACCAGAATGATGGTAATGCCCTGGCCGCATAATTTCTGAACCGCTTGAAACACTTCTTCTCTGCCCTGAGGATCAAGCTGTGAGGTGGGCTCGTCAAGAATGATCACCTGAGGATGCATCGCGATGACGCCGGCGATGGCCATGCGCTGCATCTGCCCGCCGGACAAATCAAAGGGATATCGATCTCTGTATTTGCTGATATCTAAAAGCTCCATGGCTCTGTCAATGCGGCGGATCATTTCTTCTTTGGGAACGCCCATATTCTCAAGTCCGAAGGCGATTTCCTCATACACCGTTGCTTTCGCACCGGTTACCTGATTGAAAGGATTCTGAAAAACGGTCCCCACCGTTTCACAAAGCTCGTCAACGGGCACTTTCTTCACTTCGATATCATCGATGAGTACCTTGCCGCCATAAGCACCTTTATAAAAATTGGGAATCAGTCCTGCGATCGCCTGGCAGAGGCTGCTCTTCCCAGATTCGTTTCTTCCTATGATTCCGATGAATTCTCCCGTCTCAATGGACAGAGAAATATCGTTCAGCGCAAGTCGATCCGTGCCGGGGTATTTATATTTCAGGTGTTCTATGTTTAAGCTAGCCATTGGGTTACCCTCCATACTGCCGCGGCAATAATCAGTACCGGCAAAGCAATCTGTATGTACCGATCGCCAGCGGTTTTTACCTCGTCGTTTAGGAATGTTTTCTTTTTTCTTGAGTTAAATCCCCTGACTTCAAGGGCCAGCGCTCTTTCTTTTGTATTGATCAGCGAGCTCATAATGACAGGTGCAATCAGCGGAATAAAGGCCTTGATCCGAACGGCCAGACTTCCTTCTGTTTCCATTCCTCTGCTCCTTTGGGCGTCCGTTATGGTGCTCATGGTTTCCGTCATCTGCGGAATGATCTGAAATACCGAGATGAAAACGTAGCCGAATCTTGGAGAGAATCCTCTTCTCACAAAGTTTTCCATCATATCCGAAGGCTTTGTTGTAAGGATCAATACGCAGAAGCTCATCAGAATATTGATGATATTGATTAGAATTCCAAGCGCATAATTCACGCCCTCTCGGTAAAAAACTGCCGGTCCCAGGGCAAACAGGGGTGTTTCATTTCCCCACCAAAACATTCCCTGAATAATTAGAACGGTCAGAAGTACAAAGCCTGACACGGCCAGCAGAGGCAGGGTTCTTTTCAGTACCTTCCCATATAACAGCAATGCGGCGCTAACCGCAATCAGAACAATACCAGCCCACCGGGTTCCCATGAGGGCCGGTATTGTGATAGCCGCAATCACATACCAGATCTTGCTCTCAGGAGCGATCTTGTTCAACATTGTTCCTTTGTCCACGTACAAACTAATGGTCTTCAAAAGTAGGCTCCTCTCCAGTTCAATCCCGCAAGTCCGATTCATTTGGTCAATCGGGCCAGCTATTTTAAAACCGGCCCTAATACAGCGTATTTATATTAACCAAGCAATTGTACCAATTTGGAAACGATCAATCTTATTTCAGTTCATCGGTATGATCGAGATTTTCAATCTCCTCATCACTGTGGAAGAGGCTGACCAGATTTTTCGGAAGGCCCTTCATGATTGCAAATACGATGAGAACAACTGCCAGCTTATCCGGCACATCCACGACCAGTTCATCCAGACCGGAAGAAATCCAGACCGGCATACCTTGAGACGCACACCATGCATAAAGCGCATCTCCCCAGATATTTCCTGTAGTTCCGCCCCAGAAGATAATGTTCAGCGGTGTTGAAATAATTACAGCAACGACACCGACGACAAGACCTGTTAAAATTGCACCTTTTATATTTTTCATAAACCCCTTATGAGCGAGTATTCCCACCGCAATTCCGATTCCGATGTTTGTCAGTGCATAAATCGTTGAAATAGGATCCATAGTAAGTCCGTAAATGATATTGTTGGCTGCTCCGCAGATGGCGCCTACGATTGGGCCCGCAAGCACTGCGGCGATACAGGTTCCGATGGAATCCAGCCAAAGCGGAAGTTTTAAAAGTCCGGCAAACAGTTTACCCAGATAATTGATTCCGATTGCCGCAGGAATCAGAACCAGTGTCGCTGAATTAAATGACATTGACCATAATTTCTTTTTCATGTTAACATCTCCTTTATTTGTTTTCTTCGTTAACAAAAGCTTCCAAAGCGACTAGAATTTCATTGCTTTCGCCTTGGATCATCCGTGTGTTTCCATCAACATATCCGTTGATTTCCTTCGTCAAATCCCCTTTGAACTCCACAACGGTGTTCAAAACAGAAGCAGTTTTCACACCTCTCAGAGAGCCGATGGTAAATAAAGCTGCCGTCTCCATGTCCGATCCCATGACGCCTCTCTTTGACCAGTACTCTGTTATCTCCTCCTCTCTGTCAATATAAAAGCTGTCGTGACTCCTTGCGATTCCTACAAAATGGCGAACCTCGCTTTTCTGTGCCGCCTGAATCAAACGCATCAGCAGCTGGGTGTCGGGTATGGCAGGATAGATGCTTTCTACGTATGCCTTGGACGTCCCCTCGTCTCTTACGGCTCCGCTTACAATCAGAAGATCGCCCAGCTTCATCCTCGTATCCAGCGCCCCGCAGCTTCCGATTCGAATCATATATTCCACTCCGATATTGCGAAGTTCTTCCACCGCAATTCCCGTTGACGCGCCTCCCATTCCGGTGGAAACCGCCAGAACCTTAACGCCTTTATAATATCCGCTGATGCTTCGCATTTCGCGGTTGTATGCAAGCTCTTCTACGTCAGATAAGAAGTTTTTGATATTGTTCAGCCTTGCCGGATCACCCGGCAGCAGCGCATATTTCGCTTTATCCTTTTCACCGAGCCGGATATGTGCCTGTAATTCCATTGTCGTACATCCCTTTCTTCCTGGACTTCCATTGTCTTTCGCCACTTTGGCTTATAGTCCCTTTCTCTTTTAGTCCTTTTCTTCTTCCTGAAGCCTCGGATAATCCTTAATTACAATATAGGATTTACTGATTTCAATTATATCATTTTCCTTCAGCTGCTTTAGTATTCGATTCACACTCCTCTGGGTAACCGCCATATATTCGCTCAGCGTTTCCGAACTGATGGAAATTCTGCCAGCAGGCCGGTCTCCATGATCCAGTAAAAATCGACAGATTCTGCTTTTCAACGTATACAGAGTATTCGCTCCCATGTTACTGCAGAGCTTGTAGGTACTATCGCAAAGGGTTCGGATAAAATAATTATTCAGATTGCGATCCATCTGAACCCACCTGACAAAGTCTTCCCGGACGATCTCAAAGAGCTTTATATCCGTTCTGGCTTCCACACTGCTGATATAGGGAAAGCTTCCAAACATCTCCAGCTCCCCGATATAATTACCTTTTCGATATGTATTTAAGTAATATTTCTTTCCATGCTCCGACTCTACGGAAATGCCCAATTCCCCCTCCAGCACGATATACATGAAATTATGAATCTCACCCTGGTTTAAGGTAAACATTCCAGCACGGTACTCCCTGATGGAAATGTTACGGAGGATCTCGTAGGGGCATTGCTTCATAATGTTATAAATGACCGGATCCTTTTCAAGAATTTCACTGATTTCCTTTACGTAATTCCTTCCCATCGTATCTCCTTCTCTTCCTGGAGAAATAGCTTAGGTATTCCGATTGTTAGGTTTTACGGTCAACCTTCACCCTTGGCTGCGAATCGTAATAGCCAATTTATGTATGATACAAAAATTATAATTCCGACAAGGAATTAAGTAAAGGAATATTGTCCCAGCAGCATCTGGATCTTTCATAATTTACCAGAAAGGAAGTTCGCTTTGAGGACAAATGTCCCGAAGCTGCAAAGGTATAGTACGAATCAGAATCGCACATACTTTTGCACAGGAGGTGATAAAAATGAGTTATAATTATGACAGCAAGGAAAACCTCGGCCACGGCATCAAAGGCGAGGTTCATACCGATTCATCAAACCTGAAGAGCGAAAAGACCAACAAGAAGCATAAAGACAAAAACTCATACAGTAAGAAAAATCCACCACAGGCATAGGAGTGGGTTAAGGCATCCGGCACATACACCGCCTCTTCAGAATGTGCGAACGCCGGGTGCACAAATGAAAAGCCCAGCATAATGGTTGTTTATGCTGGGCTTTCGCTATTTCTGCACCGCTGTCTTTGCTCCAATTTCTTTGCACCTACTCAGCCACCGCCGATTTCATCAGAATCACTGTAAACTCCGGGTACGATGCAATTTCCGTCCTTATCCTTCTTCGGGCATTCATTGGACATGAGGTTCACCTCCAGTTACTATTTTCTAATAGTATCTTCTAAACCTCAGCTTTTATCCTGATCATTCTCATCACCTCTGCGCTCCAACTCTGCCGCACGCTTTCGATATAACATAGCTGCGATAGATAATACCAACAAGGTCAGCATAAAAGTAAATGTCATCGTGAAGATGCCTGCTGCAATTGCCCCATAGAGTTTCCCATAATTGTG
>JAQSXD010000170.1 GCA_029266295.1 Bacillota bacterium
GATTATGGGGAATTATCTGGGGATTCTGTTTCATCTGCCTGCTGTACTCGGGAATATGAAGTGGTTTAAGGTAAGCATGGCAGAATTCGCAGAACGCTTTCGTGATCCATTTTTGAAAAAAGCGTTTCCTCTGCTGGTCTACTCCAATCCAGAGGTACCTGTATTTCTTCATATGATGCGTCATGCCTCCGGCTACAACGGAGATATTGCCTGGCCTGTGGGTGCCAGCAGTGCTTTTGTAGATGGAATTGTTAAGCAATATGAAGGACTGGGTGGAGTGATCTGCCTGCGCAGAAAGGTAGATAAAATCATTACAGAGAATGGCAGGGCAGTGGGAATCAGGCTTACTGACGGCACAGAGGAATTTGCGGATATGATCATTTCCAATGCAGACGGACGAAAAACACTAATGGAGCTGCTTGGAGGTGACTTTATGGATGATACGCTTCGTTCGTATTGTGGTAAGCCAGCAGATCTGTCAGAGTTCGCGGTTACCGTTTATCTTGGCGTGAACCGTGATCTTGCAAAGGAACCCTCCAGTATGATATTGCTTCTGGACGACCCCGTAACTTTAGGAGATCAGGAGTTTACCTCGCTGGAGATGCAGACATACGGTTATGACAAGACCATGGCACCGGAGGGAAAAGGCGTGATCAAGGTTGAGTTTCGATCAACCTACTCCTACTGGAAAAAGCTTTCCACGAATAAAGAGGACTATAATTCGGAAAAGAAGAGGGTAGCAGACCGGGTGATTGGGCTGCTTGAAACCAGATTCCCCGGTATAACAGACCAGGTAGAAGCTGCGGATGTTTCCACACTGCTGACCTGGGAGCGGTTTATGGGAGGAACCCATGGTTTTAACAATGCACCAAGCAAGGAACCGGATTTTATTAGCAGCATGGTGAGTCCTAAGGGGATGACGGTTCCCGGACTAAAGAATTTTTACTTTACTGGAATTTGGACGACTGGGGCCGGTGCATTGTTTCTCAATGCCTTGTCCGGTAAGAAAGCCATCAAAAAGATTTGTAAGGAGAACGGAGTGAAGTGGGTATTGAGATGAAAAAAAAGGGGGAATTTGTATATGAAAAGGATGAAATTTGATAGAGCTGCCTTTCTTATTTCCATGATACTTTTTGTTCTGTTTGCTGTTTCTGGGTGCGCAGAAGGCAATCAAACGGAATTGAGGAAGCTGCCGAAAGATTACAGCCTTGAAGATGCAAAAAAGGATGGCTGCGTTGTCTTCGAAGATCTTGATATTACATCAGGTCAAAGCCCTTGGGAAGATTTTATCGCCACGACGGAAAAAAAGGAAGCTGCAAGCGTAAGACTGGCATATTACTATACTTTGGGTGATAAATCAAAATATGCCCCAGAGTACTATGAAGAAATCAAGGATGATTATCCAGTACTCTATATTCAAGAACTACGTTATGACGGTGAATCCTACATTCTGGAGGAAAAAGAAGATGAACAGGTGATTTCCAGCGAGTATCAATATCTTGTCAAATATGAAGGCAAGCCTGGAAGCCTCCAGGCAACCTTTACTGATTACGTGTATTATGTTCTTGTAAATGATCCGAATGTAACTTGGGATGAACTTGAAAAGGGAATGCTCAGTTCTGATTTAGATGATCATATTGATCACCGCCTTGTCTATTCTGATCTAAAATTTAGAGAATAGGCCGAAAAAAGTCGAAATAAATCGATGAATCTGAACAGATCATTTGAAATGTTTCGAAGCAAATTAAAAAATACTAAAATATTTTCGAAAAAGTATTGCATTCTTTATCTCTATGTATTATATTGGTAAAGGTAGTAATAATACTACTTGATATGGGTTAATAAATTCTGACAATACTTCTTTGAATTATTTCGAGAACGATGTCTGTGATTCGTGAAATCCCAAAGTAAATCAAAGGAGGTCAAGAGAATGGCTGATAAAAAAATTACATGCAAAGACTGCGGAACAGAGTTCATCTTCACAGAAAATGAACAGGCATTTTACAAGGAAAAGGGTTTTGATAACGAACCTCAGAGATGCCAGCCCTGCAGAGCGGCAAAAAAACAGCAGATGAGAAGTAATAGAAACAATGGAAACAGATATTAATAGAACTGTTGAAAGCTAGCATTAAAAGTGGATTGTTTAATCCACTTTTCTATTTTTAGAGGATTTTTTTGGAGGTGTTCAATATTAGGAATAAGAAAGACGATTTACAAATTAACAACGAAATTACTGATAAGGAAGTCAGGTTGCTTGATGCAGATGGCTCCATGCTTGGCGTGGTGTCTATTGCTGAAGCAATGAGATTGGCAGGCGAGAAGGATCTTGATCTAGTGAAGATTTCTCCCAATGCCATACCTCCAGTTTGCAAAATCGCCGACTACAATAAAACGGTGTATGAGAAGGCAAAAAAAGAAAAAGAAGCAAAGAAAACCCAGAAGGTTGTTGAGCTTAAAGAAATAAGACTGTCTGTTAATATCGAAGAGCACGATTTAGAAGTAAAGGTAAAGAATGCTCACAAATTCCTTTCGGAAGGGAATAAAGTCAAAGCAAGTCTTCGATTCAGGGGCAGACAGCAAAAATATACAAATGACGGAAACGATGTGATGTCAAGGTTCGCAGAAGCCCTCAGCGAGATCGGGTCTGTTGAAAAAGCGCCTCTTCAGGAAGGCAGAACCATGTTTATGATCATCGGCCCTAAAAAACATGACTAATGTAGAGAATTTTAATGATCAGGGAAAATCAGAAGAAATCCTGAATGCCATATCCCATGGACTGGGTGGATTACTTGCGATCGCAGGGACTGTAGTTATGCTGGTCATTGCATCGGGAAGCGGAGAGGTGATTGATGTCATCAGCGCTTCCCTTTATTGCTTTGGCTTAATTTTTCTATATATCATGTCTACGCTGTATCATTCCATGAACCGATATAAGGCGAAACGGATCTTTCAAAAGTTGGATCATTGCTCAATCTTTGTACTGATCGTCGGAAGCTATGCACCGATTTGCCTTTCGCTGCTGGGGGGTAAGCTGGGATGGACCATATTCAGCGTTAACCTTTTTCTTGCCGTGCTTGGAATTGTAGCCAATGCCATCAGCGTGGAAAAATGGAGCAAACTTTCCTTGCTCTTATATCTTCTGATGGGATGGTCCGTTCTGGCTGGAATAAAGCCGTTGATGCAGTTGATATCTGTCAGCGGTTTCCTTCTCCTGTTAATTGGCGGATTGTTTTATTCCATCGGCGTAATTTTCTATATCAGGAAGAAACCTCGTTATATGCATACGGTGTGGCATATTTTTGTCTTAGCGGGAAGCGGTTTTAATTACTTTTTCATTCTGTTCTTTGTATTCTGATCTATTTTTAATTTAAGGATACCTGTCAAATTTAAATATAATCTCGGTAAATAAGTGCAGTTCATAAATGAATTGCATTTTTTTGTTGGTCGAAGGATAGCGCTTGCAAACCGTATCTTTTAGGATTATATTAAAATCATCCAGGTGAGCGGAGGAAATTATGAGTAGGGAAGTGAATCCGAACAAGGATTATATTATTAATTCCCATGAACGATGCAGACAGTATAAGGTGGAGCAGGATCGGGTCTTCAGCAAGAAGATCATATCAGGCAATGAACTCTACAAAAAATTCGAGACGAAACGGGAATTAATCGATACAGCGGATTTTTATATGAACCGGCTGTACAATTTCGTGAAGGGATCTAATTTTTTCTCGATATTAACGGATGAAGAAGGCTGTATTTTAAGCATTATTGGAGATGAAACTATCCTTTCAGAGGCATTTTCTTTAAAAATGGTCCCCGGTGCATATATGGATGAGCGCAGCATCGGAACCAATTCTATGGGCACAACGCTCTTTGAGGGAAAGCCAGTCCAGGTCTCTGGCGAGGAACATTACATAAAGGCCTATCACAGGTGGACTTGTTCTGCCTCTCCCATACGAAACGCAAAAAGCGAGATTATTGGAAGCATTGATTTGACTGGATTCAGTGAATCAGTGAATCTTCATACCCTGGGAATGGTCGTGGCTGCCGCCAATGCCATTGAAGAGATGATGGATATCAAACGATACAATGAAGAATTATCCATGGAGAAGAAGTTCACCGAGACCATTCTGGAATCCATTGATGCCGGAATTCTGACTGCAGACTTGGATGGGAATATTAAAACGGCCAATCATCATGCGGCAGATTTGTTTGGCTATAGTCAGAATGAAATAAAGTCCATGCTGGCGTCTGATCTACTTGATGATTGGGCTAAGGTGAAGCATGCTGTGATCAATAAGAAGAGCTTTGTAGATTCTGAGGTCTTTGTTAATTCGAAACGCAAAAAACTCCAATTCAATTTAAGCGCCTATCCGAATTATGACAGCGAGCAGAAATTAATGAACATTGTCTTTGTTTTTGTTGAAGCCAGAAAAATCCGAAAACTGGCCAATAAAATCATGGGACATCAGGCGATCTATACCTTCGAGAAGATCATCGGTCAGGATAAAAAATTCACGCGCATTATTGAGTATGCGAAAAAGATTGCAGACAGCAGATCAAATGTATTAATTATGGGTGAAAGCGGAACGGGAAAAGAGCTTTTTGCCCAGGCAATTCATAACTACAGCAGTAGACATGACGAACCTTTTGTGGCAATTAATTGCGGTGCCATACCGAGAAATCTCATCGAATCGGAACTGTTCGGATATGAGGGCGGCGCTTTTACAGGTGCAAAGAGCTCCGGTCAGCCGGGGAAATTTGAGATTGCAGACGGAGGCACGATTTTCCTTGATGAAATTGGTGAAATGCCGCTGGATATGCAAACCAGATTGCTGCGCGTTATCGAAGAAGGTATCGTAATTCGGGTCGGGAGCAACAAGGAAATTCTAGTGGATGCCAGAGTCATCGCAGCAACCAATAAGGACTTAAATGAAGAAGTAAAAAAAGGAAATTTCCGAAAAGATCTCTACTACCGTTTGAACGTACTTCCTATCAGGCTTATGCCGCTGAGGGAACGGAAAGGGGATATTCCTCTTCTTAGCCAGTATTTTATGGAACGGATCGCAAGTAAGCTTAAGAAGAAAAGCATTCTAATCAATGATGAGACCATGAGGGCTTTTTTAGAATATGAATGGCCCGGCAATATTAGGGAACTGGAGAACCTCATTGAACTTATGGTGAATACAGAATCACTTCCAGAAAGTTTTATGAAATCTATGCCAGACAATCATATCAGAGCAAATTCAGACTACCCATTGAAGAGCCAAGGAAGCGGGGAAAGCGAAATAGCGGAGGAAATCCTAAATCTTGAACTGATGGAGAAGATGTATATCCTGAAAGCTTTGAACCGATACGACGGTAACATTTCTCTATGTGCAAAGACTCTGGGAATTGGAAGAAACACATTGTATCGGAAGATAGAATATTACGGAATCAAATGTTCGGAAGCAGAAAGAGTCTCCTCCTATATGGCATGAATTTTGCTTTAATTAATCCTGAATTGCCAAAGAGAAATCTGACCAGTGGTAATGTCCAGGTACTGGAATCGGCAAAAGGGGGGTGCAGTCCATGAAAGAGGAGAAGGAACAGGATGTTCCTTGGATCTGTGATCAATGCAAGGAAAAACTGGTTTTGCGCAAGGTAAAAGTATCCTATTTGGGAGGAAACTTTGAGGTTGAGCTCATGAAATGTCCCAAGTGCAGTAATGTCTTTATCGGGGAAGAGCTGGCTATGGGAAAAATGCTGGAAGTTGAGAAGGGTCTGGAGGATAAGTAGTGATCGATCAATTGGGTAATACGGGATTTCATATGTTCCGATTAAAGAATGCCGGATACTGCTGTACGCAGATCATGCTGAAGATGGCACTGGATGAAGAAGAAAAAGAAAATCTGGATCTGCTCCGTGCAGCAAATGGTTTATGCATGGGGATCGGAAGCAGTCAGAAAATCTGCGGCGTATTGACAGGCGGAATCATGGTATTGGGACTCTATGCGGGAAAAGGTACCGACAGAGAGTTTCCGAACCCAATCTATTCTCAGATGGTGGATGAATACATAGACTGGTTTGAAGCAACTTACGAAAGTACAGAATGCCGCGATATCATTGGAGTCTGCACGGTAACAGATTATCTCACAAATCAGGAATATCTGATGAAATGCGGAGATATCATGGTACAGAGCTTTGAAAAAATAGTGGAAATTCTGGAGTCACATGATTTTACCTTCGGGGACAGACAATAAAGGGATAAAAGGGTTTCCTTATGAGTGCAAGCATTTACTTAAGACTAAAAAATGAACTTGATCACGGAAGAAAAGCAGTGATGATTACCAAATTTTCTCAAGGTCAAAAAGAAGTCGATCATACACAAAAAACCGATCAGATCAAAGAATTCGATCATATAAAAGACGTGGTTTTGGAGAAAACCCTTATGACTGAGGAGCAGCTTTTGAAAGGCCAAGGAGAAACCCTTCAGGAAAAAGCTCGACACTCATTAGAAACTGGCTGCCTGCAATTTTTTCAATCAGAAGATAGTACCTGTATGCTGATTGAGCCTTATGAGCCAATGTCAAGACTGATCATACTTGGAGGAGGGGCCATCGCCGTTCCTCTTGCAGAATTGGGTGTAAAAGTTGGCCTTTCCGTCACGGTTGTTGATGACAGGCCTACCTATGCAAATAAAGATCGCTTTCCTCAGGCGGAAACGGTCATCTGCGATGAGTTTTCAAGCTGTCTTGCTCAGTTAATCCTGAATGAGTATAGCTTTGTGGTTATTGTGACGAGGGAGCATAAGCATGATTTGGAATGCCTGCGCACTCTATTAACGCGAAAAACAGCATATACTGGTATGATCGGATCGAAAGTAAGTCTGAATCGTGTCAAAGAGCAGCTCAAACAGGAAGGATTCTCCGAAGAACAGATTCATAAAGTACATATGCCTGTGGGACTGGATATCGGCGCCGACACACCCGACGAGATTGCAGTATCCATCATAGCGCAGATTATCCAATTCAGAATGTCTTCAAAAAAGGCTCGGGGAGCGAATGAACCATGTGATCCGGACTCCAATGAAGCTTCTGCACGGTGTCATTTTGGAATCTTTGGAAATGGACGCCTTGAAACCGACCGCCACGTGTTGAATGCACTTTGCAGAGATCCGGAGGAACCAAGAGCGTTGGCAACGGTGGTAGAAACCTGGGGCTCGGTGCCAAGGAAAGCAGGTGCTAAAATGTTGATCTGGTCCTACGGTATGACAGTGGGCAGCTTTGGAGGAGGCTATGCGGAAGGGGAACTGATCAACGCAGCCTGGCAGCTAATCGGTACCGGCAGCTCAGCCCTTCATGAAATTGATCTTACCGGACAGACGGACGAAGAGGAAGGGATGGTTTGCGGCGGTATGATGAAGGTATTGATCGAGGATTGCCAAGGCTTATGAAGGAGCTGATGTAGGCATATCTAGATTGTTCCAAAATGGAGCAGTGTTCCACTTCGTGACACCCGCTAGGCAAAATTACCGTTCCGTAATGGAACAGAATGGAACTGATCAGAGAAGTCACGATGCCAAATAATAACTAGGTATCAACAAAAAGGGCATTGCCCTTTTTTTATTTTTTTGGCATGATATATGCTAATTCAATAGGTAGTAGAAATAAGAGGCAGAAGGACATGCGGTTATTTATGGAAACGCTGTTTGCTTCCAGAAAAACGGAACCGGCACCGTTTCAAAGAACTCAAGTTTAAAATGGAGGGAAACTATGCTTAAAAAGACGTTGTTTATCAATGAGTGCGAAAGACGTGTCGTAGTTGATCCTGAAGTCACTCTTGCTGAGGTTTTGAGAACTCAAATGTTTCTCACAGGAACCAAGGTCGGCTGCGGCAAAGGC
>JAQSXD010000171.1 GCA_029266295.1 Bacillota bacterium
AAGGCAATCATCGTGATCTCTTCGGAAATGCCGGAGGTTATGGGAATCAGTGACCGAATTCTGGTTATGTGTGAAGGTTCCATTGCAGGGGAACTAAAAAGAGAAGCATTTACCCAGGAAGCCATTATGAATTATGCATCTGCAAGAGGAGGGAAAAGAGCATGAGTGAAAGACTTGGAGTCGAAAGAACAAGATGGAAAAATAATGTAAGAGAGTTTGGTATATTGATTGCATTTGTAGCAATTGTAGCCGTTTTAATGATCATTTCCCCCGACGCATTTGCACAGCCGAAGAATCTGATCGGTATCGTTAAGCAGGCATCCATCAACGGGATACTTGCCTGCGGCATGATGTTTGTCATCTTGTCTGATGGAATTGATCTTTCTGTTGGATCTACAGTAGCTTTGGCTGGCGTTATGGCGGCGCATTTTGCTCATCCAGATACCTATCCTGTAATTATACCGATTCTAATAGGAATTTTGGTGGGTCTGGCGGTCGGTTTGCTCAATGGAATCGGCGTTGCTTTTGGAGGAATCCCTCCCTTTATCATCACGCTGGCCACAATGACAGCGGTCAGAGGCGTTGCCCTTATTGCAAGCGGAGGCTCTCCTGTTTATAACCTGTCCGATACCTTTAACGGAATTGCCAGCGGATTTATTCCTGGAACCATAGTGCCTATATTAGCGGTATACTTTCTACTTATTATATTGTTCAGTGGGTTTGTCCTGGCAAAAACCGTATTTGGACGCCGTATTTATACCATCGGCGGAAATGAAGTTGCGGCAAAGGTATCCGGAATCAACGTGAAGAGGATGAGACTGTCTGTCTATGCGATTTCCGGTGTGCTTGCAGGGTTTGCAGGCGTATTGCTTGCCTCTCGAACCATCTCTGGGTCTCCCACTGCGGGGCAGGGCTATGAGCTGGATGCAATCGCAGCTGTCATCATCGGAGGGGTCAGCATGTCCGGCGGAGCCGGTAAGTGGTATGGCACACTCATTGGAGCATTGCTGCTTGCGGTACTTGCAAACGGACTTGATATTCTTAACGTTTCTTCGAACTATCAGATGGTGATCAAAGGAGCAATTATCGCAATCGCAGTTCTGGTGGATATCAGGGGCAAGAGCAGAAACGAGTAAATTTTTAATGGTTACTGATGCAGCAAAACCTGAAGGTTTTGCGCATTGTAATAATCCAGCATCGCTTGATGCTATTCAAATGAGGAGGAAGAGAAAATGAAAACAAGAAAGTTACTTGCAGTATTTATGGCACTTATGATGGTGATGGCTGTCTTTGCAGGCTGTGCCGGAAAAGTTACTGAAGAAGAGAGCGAAGGCGGAAGCAAAGATGCACCGAAGAAGTTCGCCTTGTTTATGACACACATGTCAAACGCATTCACAATTGAATTGTCTGATGCGGTGAAAGCGCAGGCTGCTGAACTGGGTGTTGACCTGACCGTTAATGATGCAGCTCAGGATGTAGCAAAGCAGATCAGCCAAATCGAAACAGCGGTAAATCAGGGTGTTGATGGAATCATCATTGAGCCGGTTTCCGTTGACGGAATCATGCCAGGCGTAAAAATGGCCAAAGATGCAGGCGTTACTGTCGTAATCGTAAATCAGCAGATCAGTGATCCTTCCGCGGCGAATGCCTATGTTGGCGTATCCAATGCAGACGGCGGAGAGATGGAAATGACAAAGGCGGCTGAAGACATCGGCGGTGCCGGAAATGTTGCATTCTTATATGGACCGATGGGTTCTGATGCTCAGCTTGGAAGACTGGAAGGTTATCAGAGAGTTCTTGACAAAAACCCAGATATTAAGGTCGCTTTTGAAAGCACAGCAGAATGGGATACTGCAAAAGCCCTCAGCTTAGTAGAAAACTGGCTCCAAGCAAATAAGGATCTTAAGGCAATCGTTGCTCAGAATGACGGAATGGCTCTTGGAGCACTGAAAGCCATTGAAGATGCAAAATTGCAGGATTCTATCAAAGTATACGGCCTTGATGCCACACCGGATGCGCTGCAGGCTGTAAAAGACGGCAGACTTGCTGCAACCGTATCTCAGAGCACTACTGCGCAGGGTACAGAAGCAATGAAAGCTTGCTTTGCAATCGCCAGCGGTGAAACCGTAGATGCTGAAATCCTTGTTGATTTTACCCTGATCACAAAGGATAATGTGGATGAATTCTTAAAGTAACAATTGAATCGTAAATAAACAAAAACCCGTCGAACTCGGCGGGTTTTTATGTTATAATAAATACCGACATGAAACAAAATCGCAGATTTTGTCCGGATGTATTTATTGTATCGGTGTGAAGCAAACCGGAGCTGCGGTTTGCACTTTATGATATAATAATTCCGACTATTAACTAGTTTGGGCTTTTGCAGGGGAGGATACAGACGTGACAATACTAAAGATTATATTTGTAGCTATGCTTTGCGTGCCTTTATTATATATTTCAGCCATACTTATCGGAAAACTGTTTGATGAATACGTGAAAAAAAAGAGGTAGGAGACGTTACTTATGAATAGAGGCCTGTTTATAACCTTTGAAGGTCCTGACGGATCAGGTAAGACGACCCAGATTGAAAGGCTGAGATCCTTTGTAGAAAAAAAGGGGTATGATGCAGTTTTAACCAGAGAGCCTGGGGGTACTGCGATCAGTGAAAAGATACGAGAGATTATCCTGGATCGAAACAATACGGAAATGGATCCTATGACAGAGGCACTTTTGTATGCGGCTTCCAGAGCACAGCATGTGGCGCAGGTTATCAAACCTGCACTGGAATCAGGCAGAGCGGTTATCTGTGACCGTTTTATCGATTCTAGTATTGTATATCAGGGTTTTGGAAGAAAGCTGGGTGATTGTGTAAGGATTATCAATGAATACGCAGTAGGCGGTTGTTTCCCTGACATTACATTTTTATTGAAGGTAGATCCGGAAATCGGCAAAGGAAGAATTCGGCCCGACGCACAAGATCGTCTCGACATGGAGAAGCTGGAATATCATAGAGCAGTGTATCAGGCTTACGAAGAACTGGAAAAAAATAATCCAGACAGAATCATCGGCATTGACGCGTCAAGAGGAATTGATGAGATCAGTGACGAGATTAAAAGCCATATCGAATGTATTTTGGGCTAAAATTATGGGATTAAAAGATTTTAAGACGAATGAAAATATTATTGAACGGATGATCCGTTCAGTAAGGAATCGATCGATTTCTCATGCCTATCTGCTGGAAGGGGATCGTTCCATAGATAAACTTGGTCTGGCTGAGAGCTTTGCAAAAGCCATTCTGTGCAAAGAAGGTGATGGCGATGGCTGTGAATGCTGCGCAACTTGCAGAAAAATCAGCCATGGCAATCATGAGGATGTCATTTATTTGGAAGCTGATGGCAGCAGCATAAAGGATGAAGCCATTGAGGAGCTTCAGGGAAGAATCAGAAAAAAGCCATATGACGGTGACCGGAATATCGTCATTCTTAAGGATGCAGATACGATGACCCTGAGAGCGCAGAACAGGCTGCTGAAAACCCTGGAGGAACCTTCCCCGGGAACTGTGATCATATTGCTGTCTGAGAATATAGAAAATCTGGTACAGACAATTCTATCAAGGTGCGTCATCTTCAAACTGAATACTTTTATCCCGCAGGAATATAAGAATGTACTGGAAGGGGCAATACTAATAGCAGCAATGCTTTTGGAAGGCAGACCCTTTTATGAAATATCTGGTAAACTTTCTGAATTTACAGCAAGCCGGGAGCTTGCTCACGAACTTTTGGATGCGATGGAGACCTGGTATCGAGATCTTGCAGTCTATCGCTATGATACCAATTCGCAGCTCTTATTGCATAAAGACAGGATTGATGAGATTCGAGACAAGAGCAGACTATGTCCTTTGGGGCATGTTGAAAAGGCGGTAGCTGCACTTGAGGAAGCCCGAAATGATTTGAACAGAAATTTGAACACTGGGTATACATTGAAAAATATGGTTCTAAAAATAAACTCATAGTTTCCGAACAGTTCATCTTTTGATTTGAAAATGGAAATAAACATTTTAAAGATAGAGTAATCCTAAAGGAGGATAAAGAATGGTTAAGGTAGCCGGAGTCCGGTTTAAAAGAGCCGGAAAGATATATTATTTTGATCCAGATAATCTGCAGGTAGAGGAAGGCACTCATGTTATTGTTGAAACTGCCAGAGGAATGGAATTCGGTACGGTTACGTCGGGAATCAAAGAAGTTACTGAAAGTGAAATCGTACAACCACTAAAGAAAATTGTCCGGATTGCAGATGAAAATGATGTGAATCAACATAAAGAAAATATAAAGAAAAAGCAAAGAGCTCTGGAACTTTGCCAGGAGAAGGTCAATAAACATAATCTTCAGATGAAACTGATCGATGTGGAGTATACTTTTGACAATAGCAAGATCATATTCTACTTTACTGCTGACGGCAGAGTGGACTTCCGAGAACTGGTCAAGGATTTGGCAGGTGTCTTTAAAATGAGGATTGAACTTCGTCAAATCGGCGTTCGGGATGAGGCAAAAATGGTAGGCGGAATCGGCACTTGCGGAAAAGGACTGTGCTGTCACACCTGGCTCCCGGAGTTTGAACCCGTATCCATCAAGATGGCCAAGGTACAGAACCTATCCCTGAATCCAACAAAGATTTCCGGCATTTGCGGCAGACTGATGTGCTGTCTGAAATATGAAAATGATATCTATTACGAACTGAGAAAGGGCATGCCGGAAGTAGGAGAACGGATCAAAACCAGCGATGGCGTTGGTGTGGTTATCGAATCCAATATTCTGGAAAACAAGATTCGGGTAAGGCTTGTAATAGAGGAAAAAAACCCTGACAAACCAGAAAAACTCAGCACCGATGTCTACACCTATAAAAAGCAACAGATTACGAGAATTGATGCAAAGGATAATAAAGACGTTCTGGAAGATATTGATGATGCGCTGCTGGATGAGATTAAGGACTTGTTGAAAGAGTGAATGAATTATTAAAAGACGGAGAACGGATTGACGAGATCGGATTTGGAAACCTCAGGCTGATTCAAAAGCCTGAGGATTTTTGCTATGGGATTGATGCTGTGCTGCTGGCAACCTTTGCTGAGGTGAAAAAGGGAGGCAGAGCGGTGGATCTTGGGACAGGGACCGGAATTATTCCACTGATTCTTAGCCATAAAACGGAGGCGTCAGAATTGGTTGGGGTAGAGATTCAGATGGACTCATATGAACGGGGTCTTAGAAATATTTCACTGAACGATTTATCTGAAAGGGTACGCATCATCAATAGTGACATCAACCTGCTTACCAAAGATAAAAAACTCAGTCCTAACAGCTTTGATGCGGTTCTATCCAATCCACCCTATGTTTCCGGAAATGGTGGCCTGAAGAACAAAATGACAGCCAAAACCATAGCACGCCATGAAACAACGGCAGGGCTGGAGGACTTTATCAGAGAAGCAGCATTGCTGCTGAAGGACAGAGGAGATTTTTATCTGGTTCATCGTCCGAACCGCCTTGTTGATATCTGTACCCTGAGCCGAAAATACAAGCTGGAGCCAAAGGAGCTTCTGTTTGTATGTCCTAACCGGATGGCGGCCCCCAACATTATGCTGCTCCACTGTGTAAAGCATGGAAGACCAGAGCTTAAGTTTTTGGATCCACTGTTTGTATATGATGAAGAGGGAAACTATACAGAAGAAGTTATGAAACGATATGAACGGGTTTAGATCCGGAAATCCTCGTTCAGTCAGAGAATCATAACAAAATATAAAGGCCTGCTGAAGAATCAGCAGGCCTTACTTTTTGCTTTTATTGCCGTTTTCTCGATTACCGTTTTGCCGTTTATGGTAAATCGAATACTATGTGATTAGATTTTCTGCAGTTCGTCAATACAATCGGAACAAACATTTTTGTCATGAATCCTCTTAACATTTTTTGCATTACCGCAGAAAATGCAAGCAGGCTCATATTTTTTTAACAGGATGTAGTCGCCATCAACATAGATTTCAATCGGATCTTTAATTTCAATATCAAGTGTCCTTCTAAGCTCTATCGGTAATACGATTCTGCCAAGCTCGTCAACTTTTCTAACGATACCTGTAGCCTTCATTATAATCTCCCCTTTCCTTATAAACTTCTCCTCAAACAAAATAATTCTAGCACTAGATTGCCGTACCTTATATTAACATTTTGGATAAAAATAGTCAACGCTATTTTTTATCCCGCACAAGCAGGTTCTTAAGGGAACCCACCGCGTTAACCAGGGAGGTCAAAGCGGCGATTACGCTTTGATTTCCTTTAATTATGTTAGAGATACTGTCTACGGAGGTAGAGACGTCACCGATAATTTTATCAACCTCTTTCGCGTTTTCGGCGGCAATTCCAGAAATTACCTGAGCATCCTCTAATATTTTATTCACATTTCTTACAGTCGGAATCAGATTTCTGACAAACTGAATGCAATAGACCAATAATACGAAAACAGCCAGTCCAATTAATATCAATCCGGCGTCACCTAGGGTAATTGTAGTATTCATTTCCACGTTCCCTCCTCGCATATATTATTACCCACGAAATGGAAATATTCAACATCTTTTTTTCTATATTGAATATGAATAATATTATCTTGCAATGAGGGGGCACTGGCCATGATGAATTATATTTGGGCAGGGATGCTTATTTTAGGAATCCTGTTCGCAGTCATTAACGGAAGGCTGAATGAGTTCAGTGAAGGACTCATGAAAAGCTGCACAGACGGAGTCTATTTTATCATCGGACTTGCGGGCATCATGGCTGTTTGGTCCGGAATTATGAATATTGCCAAAGAAACGGGCTTGATCGATTTGGTCGCAAATAAAACGAAGCCATTTATCCGGTTTTTATTCCCTCAGGGGCTCAAAAAGGATACCGTTGCAATGATCTTAATGAGCTTTACAGCAAACTTATTCGGAGCAGGCAACAGTGCCACTGTATTTTCCATCAGAGCCATGTCTATGCTGGATGAGGAGAACCAGAAAAGAGAGCGTGCAAGCAATGCCATGTGCATGTTTATTGCGGTCAACATGTCGATGGTCCAGCTTGTTCCCATAACGATTGTGAAACTCCGCAGTGAGGCTGGCTCGGTAAACGCTGGCAGCATTATTATTCCTGGTATCTTAGCGGGTCTTGTATCCATGGCAGCATCCATTATGGTCTGTAAATTCTATGAGAGGAAGAAACTATGATCGCTTCAATACTCAGCCAGGTTTCGCTTTTCTTTATTCCCGGAATCATAACCATTGTTGTACTTTATGGTATTTATAAACGAGCACCGGTTTATGACATGTTCATCGATGGAGCAAAGGAAGGGTTGAAAACGGCGATGGAGCTGCTACCGTTTATTATTGCGATTTTCATTGGAATCGAAGCCCTTGTGAGTTCAGGCGCCATGAAATTTCTGGAAAATATCCTCGGGCCGGCGTTCCAGTTTGTGGGGATTCCCAAGGAGCTGATCTCACTCATCTTACTCAGACCGGTATCGGGCAGCGGGTCCCTTGTTTTGGTAGAAAGGATCATTAATGACTTCGGGCCAGACAGCTTTATCGGACGATCCGCCTCTGTGATGGTAGGCAGCTGTGAAACTGTATTTTACGTCCTGGCGGTATACTTCGGCGTGACATCGGTCAAAAATATCAGGCATTCCTTTTCGGCAGGGATGATCGGTTACATTGTTGGGATTTTTGCTTCACTTTTGGCTTGTATGTATATTTGATTTGGCAGCAGGGGATAATTGAAAGAAGAGAGAAGGAAGTCTTGATTAAATATGTTTTTTGTCCCCCTTTAGCATAAAACGAAGACTTCTTTCTTTTTATCATA